>JBHLPB010000008.1:0-23920 GCA_048939905.1 Promethearchaeota archaeon | reverse complement strand
TACTAAGGTTTGACAATACGGACAGACTCTATGTTATTTGGTCCGACTTGTATGAACCAGACGATCACTCTTGGGACGTCTATCTGTGCTATTCGGATGACTCGGGGGAAACCTGGAGCTCACGGACGCAGATCAATGAGGAAACCTCCGGAAATCAATGGAATCCAGATGCAGTGATTGGACCTTCAGGACGATTGCACATAGCATACTATGATGAAAGGAATGATGTGTATCTACCACTCTATCGAACGTTGGAATTCACAGGAGCAGAGAGAGACAATCCAGTCTTCTCGCGCGAGGTCCCCGTTGCAGACGATCTCACATCTAGCTCTTTCACAAGACCCGGAGAATACTTGGGGATACAACTCGACGAGGATGAAGTTCCTCATGTGGCATGGAGCGATGCACGTGATGGTGAGATGGACATATACTATGCTCATGGATTGCACTCAACGATTTTCCCGATTCCTGTTGAAGTGATTGTTGTAGCAGGAGTTGTCGTGGGATTGGTGATCGTGGTTGTCCTTGTAGTATACACTCGACGAAGATAGACTCCTGCATTCAAGAGGACCGAAGACAATTGGGGGCATTCCTTAAGTAGACCAAGCCCAGGGGTTCCCAAGAGCACAATGAAGGACAGAGTATTCCAGCTGTTGAAGAACCTGAGTGAAACTCCAGGACCTGTGGGTCGCGAAGAGTCTGTTCAGGGCAAGGTTAAGGACCGCTTCACGAAAATCGGTCTAACTGTCCAGCAAGACAAGATTGGTAATCTGGTTGCTTCTCTAGAAGGTACAGGACCGCACTATGCGCTCATATCGCATGCGGATGAAGTGGGTTTTCTGGTCAGCAATATTGACTCATCAGGGTTCCTTCAAGTGAAGTGGAACACGACCGGGCACATGCCCGATCTAAGGCTCTTACCAGGGCAGCGTGTTTCAATAATGACTGAGAAGGGTCTTGTTCCTGGCACCTTCTGTGTTAAGACCGCACACATTGCTGGTGCAGAGGGCAAGAAGAAGCTACCAAGTTACGAAGAGGTATTCCTAGACGTTGGAGCCACCTCCAGAGAAGAGATTCATGAGATGGGCATACACGTCGGGACTCCAGTCATCTACGATGCTACTCTCACTAAGGTAGGCAAGAACTTGGTCGGCAAGTCCTTCGATGACCGTGTTGGTCTCACTATGATGATTCTGATCGCTGAGGACCTCTCGAAGATTGAGAAGAGCAGACGACCTGGAGTCACGTTCGTGTCGACAGTAATGGAGGAACTTGGGGCAAAAGGTGCAGCGGCCGTGGCGAAGAATCTAGAGATCGATGGTGCAATCATCCTAGATGTGGGCCTAGCTGATGACTATCCAGGTACCGCAGGGGAGGCTGGCGTCGCACTGGGACAGGGCCCAGTCATAGTGATAAAGGACAGCCAGGTCCACTACTCGCACAAACTCAACATGCAACTCATGGAAACTGCCAAGAAGAATGGTATCGCCATACAAAGAGCGGTCTATCATAACTATGCGACTGATGGGTTCCAGATGATATTGCAGGGACAGCTTGCGGCTACAATTGGGGTCCCGTGCAGATACTCACACAGCAGCTTTGAAACATTGACTCTTGAAGACGTTGAATCTGCAATCCGCCTTGTACTATCTTTCTTGAGGGACTCAATATGATATCCGAGCAAGGGGCCTAGTCACTCTGTTTCGATAGTAGTTCAACATGCACCGTCATGCTCTCCCTAGCAACAATGCGTACCTTGGCACCAACGGGAATCTCACCGTCTTTACAACGAGCATCCCAAATCTCAGCTCCAACTTTGATTTTGCCAGAACTACTTGTCACCTTATCAATGACCTTTCCTGTCATTCCCTCAAGATCATAAACCATGTAAGACCCCTCTAGCAGAGAGTCATAGACGAGATAGTACTTTCCTGCCACGAATATAGCAGCTCCTATCACCATAATCAATGCAACGGGAACAGTCCATTCGGGGGCAAAGTAGTAGACTATGGCAATGACTATAGGAACTAGGAGCAACTCATCGATTGTGATTGCTATGAATTTGACTCGAGGAGAGACCATTCTTGTCTACGACCACCCATTCTCGTGCTCATGTTGGAATCTTAGTTAGAAAAGCCTTTGCTCGCAGCGATGCATCTACACCGGCTTGCAACCTGCAATACGATTAAAAGGAGGGTACTTGGGCTCGAAACTCAAGTGACCGCCTTTTGAAGACTGAGACAATTCAGATGATGTCGGGAGCAGCCTTGCTCTCTGCATTCACATACATCCCCATTCTGGCAAGAGACACTCTGGGCGCAGACGAGCTATTTGTCAGTCTTCTCGTGGGCGCCTATGCCGCTGCTTCCTTTGTTTCCAGCTACATATTCGGAAGAGCGGGAGATATCTACGGTAGAAGGATTGTCGTCAGGACCGGCTTCCTTGTTTCGATGGTGAGCTTCGGGCTTCTTATACTTGCGAACAGTCCAGAGACTCTTTTCATGGTCAGAGTATTGGGGGGTTTTTCGGTGGGCATTTACCCCGGCGCTCTTGCGGCCTACGCCTATGAGTCCGAGATGAAGATGGGAAGGTTCGCATCCTTTGGTGCCGCTGGATGGGGGGCCGGCACTCTCCTTGCAGGCTTTGCTGCAGGATTCAACATATACTACGCATTCCTCATGTCGTCGATCTTCTTGGCCGTCGCGTTTGGCACGGCCATGACACTGCCACGCCTCGAGAGACCTTCAGTCTACGTCCCGCTGTTACCACTTGCAACTCTCAAACGCAACTGGTCTGTTTACCTAGCGATGCTAACACGCCACAGTAGTGCGTCTGCAATCTGGACTCTCTGGCCCCTCTTCCTCACAGACCTAGGAGGAGACCCCTTCATGGTCGCGGTGGTCCAAGCAAGTAACTCAATCGCCCAGGTGGTCGTAATGATTGCACTGACTGACCGATTCGACTGTAGGCTTCTGATCTCGGTGGGAATGCTCTCTTCGGCTGCTACGTTCTTCTGGTTTACTCTCGCCACCAACATCTTGGAGATAATCCCATCGCAGTTTCTTCTGGGCTTTGCTTGGGCGTGTCTGTATGTCGGAGCTCTGAAGTACGTGACTGAACGTAACGAAGACAGGTCCACCGCATCAGGACTGCTCACTTCCACCATGTCAATCTCCATGGTCCTTGGCCCAATCATGGCGGCCGTGCTTTATTCAATCTGGCCGGACTACTTGCCAATCATGCTCTACGCTGTACTGATGTCTATAGTCGGCTTCGTGATATTCCAAGTCAGCAGTAGTGAGAATGACTCATGCATTGCTCCTGAAGCGGTTGAGTAGCACTTCTTCGCCCATATCAAGCCCAAGGAGAGACTTTTCAGGTTCTCTGTGAACTTGCTTGTGGAAATCTCAAAGGAGAAAGCGGTCCTTGGAAATAAGGGAGATGACATCGGCTGATTTGGGATTTGCAGTCAGCTTGACAGAGGCAGTTGGATGGAGTAGCATCAGGAGAGACTTCGAAGAATTGCTTCTCTTCGACCCCCGCGGCAACTTCGTCGGAGAGGAGGATGGAGTCCCAATTGGAATGGTCTGCGCCCTCTCGTACGGACCATTTGCATCCATAGGCAATCTGATTGTCGTCGATGAGTTTCGGGGACAATGTAAAGGCACTGAATTGATGGAACATGCATTGGACTACGTTAAGAACAAGGGAACTGATGTCATGATGCTTGACAGCGTTCCTGCCGCAGTCCCTCTCTATGAACGTCTTGGTTTCAAGAAGGTCTGTCGGTCTCTAAGGCTTGCTGGTCATGTCGAGCCGAGGCTTTCTCAGAGAGTCAGACCTATGGAAGGGAAGGACCTCATGCACATACTGTCTGTAGATCGGAAACACTTTGGTGCAAGTAGGTTCTTGTTCATCTCCAGCGGCCTTGCTGCTTGTCCAGAATTCTCGATTGTGCTCGAGGTGGATGATGAGATAGCAGGGTATGTTATGGGCAGTGAACGACATGGTCATGTTCGTTTGGCACCTTGGATAATGTCAGACCACACCGAATTCGCAAAGAGTGTTCTGCACGACTTCGCAGTGCAGGCGGGAGGTCTTGAGATAAGGGCAGGAGTACTAGAAACCAGCCGAAGAGCGATTGGAGTCTACAAGGCTTGTGGTCTAGTTGAGAAAGGGCACTCCTGGCGAATGGTCAGAGGAGCAAAGGAGAGGATTGAGTTTTCTGATGGGGTCTATGCCATCGGTTCACCCATGAGAGGATGATCCCTGTCGTCTTCCACGTAGTTGCTTCAGCCTCCTTCCAAAGTCCACCTTGGTTAGTCTATCAGCAAGCATTGGTGAGATCAGGACAAAGGCAACGGCGAACGCACCTACAACGGCGAAGTCGATTGCGATTGTACTGTATGTCCCTTGGATAAACATCTCAATCAGCGTACGATAGGCATTGGAGAAAGGAAGATATTCATTAACTGTCACGAAGCCAATGCCGGCCATCTCGAGAGGTGCGATTCCACCCCCAGTTAGCCAATAGAAGAGAGCACCAAGTGCGGCGACTGGGACAACGTACACCGAGTTGCGGAATATAGCTCCTAGGACCACACCAATCCCGGAACAGAGGGTTGCCAGAAGCAGGGTCATTGCTATGTAGATGGCAAGGTTTCCCATGGGCCACACACCATAAGCAGCCAATCCTAGGAGGAACACTACTGGTATTGAGAGGTAGCTGAGAATGACTGCACTGAACATCTTGCCAGCATATATCGCGTGGGGCGACTGATTCGATAGAGTAATCTCTTCCAGCGTTTCATGTTCAAACTCGCTGGCCGTTGCCGAGCTTGCCAAGTAGAATCCAGCAAACGAAATCCCAAAGATTGTCACAGTCCAAGCCATGTAGGCGAGTCTTGGTGGGGTATAAGGGTTCAGCAGCTCAACCTCAAATGTACTATTAGTCCGACCTGGTAGGTAAGTCTGATAGAAGATGTCTAGCTTCCTTATCACAGGCATTCGGAGGTTCTTTGTCATGTCCTCATGAGCGTTGTTTACCCAAAGCTGTATACTGACTGACTCGTTATTGACCAATGCGGCCTCAAATCCATCTGGTATAGTTATCACTATGTAGAGGTCTCCATTCTCGAAGTGAAGACTGGCGGTTTCTGAGTCCATCTCCATGAGATTTAGACTGGGGGGAATCTCGTCAGGTTCTCCTAGGATCTCGATTAGACCATTGGTATAGTAACCAGGATTGTCCTCTTGAACAACGAGAGCGGCGTCAACGCCAGGACCTGCATAGACTCCACCCATGAGAAGAAGAAACGCACTGTAGTACAGCAAGGGGAAAGCGACAATGAATATGAGCCTCGACTTATTACGTAGCCAAGTCTTGGTTTCCTTGACAAGTGAGGCCTTGAACACTCTTACAAAGATGTTCAAGTGTGCTCCACCTCCCTCTTCATGAGTGTTGAAACAACAACAGTCAGAACAAGCCACGTCGCCAAGAGGAAGACGATACTGGGAAGAATGCCTGCAACAGTATCAAGAAAGAACACCCGAGTCCAGAGACCTAAGACATGAGTAGTAGGGAGCAATAGTGAAACTAGCCTTAGTTCAAGCGGCATCAGCCCAATTGGAGCCAAGCCCCCGCCAGCAAGGAAACCAATAACGCTGAAGAGAACGGACCCTAGTATTGCAAGTTCTCGGTTCTTCGTCCTCGTCCCGATAAGCTCGCCAATCGGAGCGAGAGACAAGATTGCCAGGAGCATAATCAGAGATAGGACCCAGATGTTCCCCTCAGGTAGAGTACCGGTAGAGAGGAGGATCACTGGAACAGTGATCAACAACACGACCAGAGAGCGTGGAATGGCAGATATAGTCCGCCCGATTACGATGGCGAGTCTACTTGTTGGCGAGTTTAGTAGGTCGTAGATTGCCTGCGTTTCATATTCGGTGGCTGTTGATAGCCCCTGGCCTGTCACAGAGCAGACGATAAGTGAGAGGATTATTGCAACTGCATACATGTAGGCGGTATTCGAAGGCGTCATTGGCCGAGTGAGGGTTTCCTCAAGTGCAACGGGGGCATCAGACTGGTCAAAGTCGGGGTATACTGCGCCTTGGTTGTAGAGAAGCACACCAGCCTCGACACGGTGAACGTAGTTCTTCACAACGTCATCATTGTAATTGGCAATATAGATGACGATGGTGGCCTCAATCCCTGTACTGACGTTCAGTCCGAATCCATCAGGTATCAGGATGTACGCGATTAGCAGGTTGTCTTGAAACATCTGTGCTGCAGCTTCTGAGTCGTATCTTGTCGTCTTGAACCAAGTGTGATTGGTAGTTGAGACCATGTTCTCAAGGATATCAGCCAAATCCTCAGCTTGAGGTGACTGATCCTCAACGACAAGTCCACACACGAATGACTCCCCACCGCCCACCTGGACCCATAGGATTGTGTACACAAGAGCAAGAACAAACGGAACTATCAGACTTGGGGCTATGAATCGTGGGTCACGTCTTGCCTGCTTCAAGTCCTTCTTTACTATGGCTTTTATCTCTCGAAGCAACTCTAGTCCCTCAGCTTTGAACCGGTGATGGCCAAGAAGACGTCACCCAGAGATGGTTCACGGAGCGCAACCTGAACCACTTTGAGACCCTTCTTGGATAGCCTTTCGATAACCACTGGTAGGTCTGAGTGACCCGATTTGCTCTTTATCCAAGCTGTCCTTGGGCCGCCATTCAGCGGATCAGAAACCTTCTCGATCTCCATTTCAAGGCATTCCTTGAGCCAAGGGGCCCCCTGTTCCGAATCGAGCCCATCAATAAGGGCCTCAATCAGATAGTTTCCAACATACCTACGCCTCAGCTCGTCAGGCGTGCCCTCAGCAACTAACCGACCCTGATCTAGCACAATCACCCTATCAGCAAGTGCCTCCGCCTCGTCCATGTAGTTAGTGCAGAAGAGGATTGTACGACCCTCCTGCTTCAGCTTACGGACTTGATTCCAAATCAGGTTGCGGCTCTGGACATCGACTCCAAGTGACATTTCATCAAGAATGAGCAGCTCTGAATCGTGCAGGATAGACCTCACGAGAGCCAGCCTTCTCTTCATTCCTCCGGAGTATGTCTTTACGAGGTCATCCTTTCTTTGAGTCAGCCCCGCCAGCTCGAGCATTTTGGCGATTCTCTCGTCTACCTCATCCTCTGGAACGCCGTACAAGTCAGCATGATACTCAAGAGCCTCTAGCGCCGTAAGGTCTCGATACAGCGCGGTTTCCTGGGGCATGAATCCGATTCTCTTTCTCACCTCATCGAGATTCTCAGACACCTCAAAGCTGGCCACTTTTACGTTGCCGGAGATTGGCCGAAGAATGCCTGTGATCAGCTTGACAGTCGTTGATTTGCCCGCGCCATTCGGGCCGAGAAGAGCGACAATCTCTCCTTTCTCAACGGCAAAGGAGAGGTCCTCGAGTGCCTTCAGATCCCCGCCGTAAGTATAGGTCAAGTTGGAGATTTCGATCATTGAGGGCAATAGAACACCCAAGTAGAATAATACAGACATCCGATATGAAATTCGTGTCACCCTAGGAGTTACATCGACTGATTCATATCGGTTCGCCGATGTTTCACTCCAGATGAGGAAATGAGTTTGGAGTTCATTCTTCAGCCTAGTGTCTGGGGCATCCCAATGGAACTGAAGTGGGGAGATAGGTTCGAGAGGAACTTGAAAGAGAAGACTCCGCAGGAAGACATGTGTTTTGATGAGATTGGGGACAGACTCTTGGAGTTAGGACTTGTGTACAGGTCTAGAGGCGGGCAGAATGGCCCGTATCTCTGTTTGACAGACAAGGGGCAACTCCTGATGGAACGCCTAATCCAGGCCCAAGATGTTCTTGATTCAGATGATTCTGTCTAGATTCTTGTGTCACCTCTAAAGTGACAAGGCATTGAAAAGACTTGAGTGGTATTAGCTTCATAAGTGTGCAAAATGCTAGGCGATGACATCATATCAGACCTGAGAGGTCTTGGACTCCATCTTAACGAGGCAAAGGCCTACAGGGCGCTTGTTGCATTGGGACAGAGTACAGCAAGAGCCGTAGCAGACCATTCTGGCGTACCAAGAAGCAAGGTGTACGATGTTCTCTACTCACTTGAGGACAGGGGTCTTGTGAGACGAGTGCTTGGCAGCGATCCTACTGAATTCAAGCCGTATCCACCTAAGGACGCTATTCCCTACCTCATTGAGAAGCTGCAGCACTCGGGGAGTGTTGTACAGACAGCATTAGAGAATATTGAACAGGAGAGGAATACCGAGAGTCGAGAGCTGGTATACACCGTAGAGGGGCAGGATCAAATCAAGATGGAGATGCGTGGAATCATTGGAGAGGCTCAGAAGGATGTGTTCATAGCCACCCTCAATCCAGCACTTCTCAGCGCAACGCGACCGGCTTTGGCAGAGGCGAAGAAGCGAGGGGTGAACATTCAACTCTTTACAGCTGGAGCAAAGATGGAAGAATGGAGGGAGTTCACTCACTATATGGAGATGACAAATGTTGAGGGTATTGGCCCCGCTGGGCTCATCGAACAGATGAGCACGGTGATAGAAGACGTAGCCATTGTGGAGGCTGGCTGGAATCCAACCCAAATGGGAATCATCATAGCCGACAATTCAGAGAGTATCGGGATGTTTGGAACTCATTCTGCTCAATTGAAACCGTGGGCACTGGTTGTTCGAGTGCCGCTAATTGCAATCCTGCAACGACAAGTCATAACCGCGGTTCTTTCACAAGTGCAAAGATTCATTGAGGTCATGGAAGCTTCGTCGTAGGACAACATATCCTAGAATTCGCGGCAGAAACTATTCATGATCTGTTGGTGGTCAGTCACAGGTTGCACAGACATTAGTCTGCGTTTCGCCAACTCCATCGATTCCTCTCAGCTTCTCCACCACATATGCACTCATGTCCTCATTGCTTTTGAAGAGGGCTTTGACTATGATATCAAACGCACCGAATATGATGTGGGCCTCTTCCGTCTCATCTAGTGCCATAATCTGCTCCAGCACTTCTCTATTCGTCATACCCTCTACTTTGACCAGAATGAACGCTGTTAGAACCATTGGAGTCTGCCTCTGCCAGAAATGGCTAGACAGTCCAAGAACACCACTTATTCTTTGCGCATTAACGGCACATCGGCTATAGGCGGTGTATAAGTTGAACAGCTGTCTTGCTCAAGTCTAGGACTGTAAGTTCTGGAATGGAATCATGTGTCGCCCAAGCGACTACCCAGATATTGCCCTCAACCAGCGCCATAAGGAGGTGTCCCTGACTGTTGTCGGCTGTGGCGACCAAAGTTTCAGGACTCGAAGTCACTCTCTTGTACACCACATTATTGATCTCAATCTTTTCTTTCATGGAGGTAGGAGCCTCAGCCAAATCAGAGGCTGAGTCAATCAAGCCATGGAAGTTCTCAGTTATCCAGATTACCTCTCCATCTTTGAGCACTGCGAATGCCTGGATCTTGGGGTTGTTGGCGTAGAGCATTCTCCACTCGTTGTCTATGGTCGCATCCATCTCTTCAACACCATTGCACCAGTGACAGGAAACCCGAGGTTGTTAGGGGGAAGACTGATGAAGACACGCCTACGCGTTGATCTTCTAGTTCTATCGTGCTAGATTTTGCCCTTGAGCGACTTTGCTGCCCTGTCGACATCGACATAGGTTCCATCAGGCTGTGCCTCTGCAGCAGCCCAGGCAACAACGAACTTGTCGCCCTCAATCTTAGCAAGCACAAGAAGCCCATTGCCCTGCACATTCCGAGCAACCAGGCTGTCAGGAGTGGTCCGCAGTGTAGAGTACTTCACCTGATTCTGTACGACTGAGCTAGCTCCAGTACTGACTGCTCTGCCAAGCTGGGGAGCGTCTTCCACCAGGTTCCAGTTCTGAGATTGCCACAGAACCTGTCCGCTGGCTGTAATGACTCCGAATGCTTGTACCATCTGTCCGCTTGCGTTGTAGCATTGTGTGTAGGCATCCATAACAGGATCGCTCATGTTTGATTCACTCCGTTGTTCAGCACGGTTTCTGGAAGACTAGGAACAGTGTTTCCATAAAAAGGAACTCTTGACGGCCTTCTTAAACAGGTGAAACAGACTCATATGGGAGTCCGGATGCTTAACCTCATGCCACGGGACCCTGTTTGGGAGAACGAAGAGGGAGCATTCCTTAGAGTAACTGCTCGACCGAGGTCAAAGAGTAGAGAGTTCGTAGTCGGCCTAGATGATGAGAGTCTTGTAGTCAACTTGGCCTCTCCAGCACGCGAGGGGAAGGCAAATGCAGAACTACTGAAACGACTCTCCAAACTTCTGGGCATTTCGGGGAGGAGAGTGAGTCTAGTGTCCGGACACAAGTCCAAGGAGAAGACGGTCTTCATAGAGGGATTGGCTGCTGAACAGGTCGCGAAGACCCTACATGAAGTCACAAACGATAAATAACCGGCCTCGTCTAGGTCGGTTCTACTTGTGCTCAGAATCACTCAAGTGCGAGCCTGAGTGATGTCGGCACATCACATGCCGGAGGATATCTTTTGAGAAGGTTCCGTAGATCGACTAGAGCCCTGATGGCGGGGCTGTTCGGTACGGGACTGTTCTATGCGCTCCTCGTTGCACTACAGGGCCGCTGGAGCAACCTCGATGTCTTATCGGCTATAGCCATAGAGGCCTCCTTGCTCATCATCTCTCTTGTAAGAGGCCCCATCAGCAAGAAGGGACTCTTCTACATTCTTCTAGCGGCGACAGGCTATTTTCTCTTGTCAGTCATCTTGGGGTTCTTCTCCGAGATTGCTGTAATGGCTGCGGGAGGACTGGGAATCTACACATTCATCGCAAGCAAGCCGAAATTCCCTCTCACCAAGAGGGCCATGGTAACCGGCATCTCTGTAGGAGTCATAATGACCTTCTTGGGAATCTATCTTGCTCTGAAGATTGGAGTCGTCTACTTCATCGGAGCTGAGCTTCTTGGAGCCATCATACTCAGTATGTGGGGAAGATACACTCCTGAGGAGAACACGATTGTTGTGGCAATTGCAAATAGCTCAGGATTCATCTCAGTAGGAGTGCTCGTAGTCTTTCCTGCAGTTGCCATCTTTGTGGAAGACACAGTCTTAGTGAATCAGTTGATAACTATCCCATTCATAGCTGTCGTCACCGCAATGAGTGCATTCTTTGGGATCATCCTGCTTGTACCTTTTCGAGAGACCTTTGAGGATGACCCATGGCCCCAAGTCAGACCACAGGCAGAGTGTATCATCGCTCTAGGTTCGGATCCTACGTCCAAGGCCAATGTGGCTATGGGAATCGGTGCGTCAGCCACCTGGGTAGCAACCACGAAAGTCGTGGAACAGGTATCCGGGTCGAGTCTTGCATCAGTCCCAAACGCACTGGAACCAGTCATTCCAGCTGCTGGTGCAATACCGGACTGGATAGGTGTGGCCAATTCACCATTGCTAGCGGGAATCGGCTATTTTGTGGGATGGAAACGGACCTTGGTCTTGTTATGTGGCACTCTGACCACTATGATGTTTTGGATTATCTTGGAAGGAGCTGCGCCCATTCCATATTCGGACCATCTACATCGCCCCGAGATTATCTATCTTGTGCTTGGGGTCTTCGCATCTGTAATCTTCAAGGACATCCTTTCCAGCAGAGAACGTGAGATGACTCCCGCGGAATTCCAGAGGCTTGCCGAGAACCACATGACTGCGGAATCTCGAGTGGATACTGAAACTCGGCTGATAGCAAGACCTCACAAGGCAGAAGACATTCCCAAGCTTCTGCGCGTCAAGGAGGAACTCCTCTCTGTTGAAACGCTTCGAGAAGAAATCCTCGAGATGGTGAGAAGTCCCAGGGAGTATATGAGAAGTAGAAGAGGGAAAATGCCACCTTGGGTCGCCTTCACCTCAATGGTTCTCTTCATGATAACGGGAATCATAATCTTCTCGATTCTCACACCATTTGCCGGTGTCAGGCTCCCATGGAGCCTCTTCGTTCTTGGAACCCCATTAGCCATGGTTTCTGCGTATTTCACTGCCAGATCAATTAGCGAAACCGGCATGTTGGCTGGTTACATATCTGATGTCATATCCATTCCAGCGATTCTGTTCTTCAGAGTGAGTTTTCAAGCTATTACGACATTCATGGCAATGCTTGGAGGACTTCAGGACGCGGCTCTCGCCCTGTTAGTACATCTGAAACTTGGACGATTCACAGGCGTTAGAGGTAGGGATATTCTCAAAGCGGTCTTCATCGGCATGATTCTTGGGACGATTGCGGGCTCAATAATAACGTACATGCTATTCAGAACATACGGTTTTGGAGGGCCTGATTTCCCCGCGCCGGTGGCGCAGCTCTTTGGTTTCCTGGTAACGAGTATAGCGGTCATAGGTGAGTTCCAACTCCCCGGAATATCCGACCTCCCATGGCTTCATCCCTTGGCTGCTCTGGTCTACCTGCTTTCTTTTGGCATAGTCGGGGCGATTGCGGGACTGCAACTCGGTAAGAGAGGACTGAGCGCCATCAGTCTGGCCGTTGGGTTGTTGATACCTCCAGCGACGGCTGTGGCCATGCTTTTCGGGGCATTCATAGACTTCAGAATGGAGAGAATTCGAGATCGCGACGTTGCCAGTAATGAACATATTTCGATGTGTGAGCAGAGGCGGGAGAAACAGAGTCAAGTTCTAAGCGGCATTGTTGCTGGTGAGGCAATAGTCACTGTTGTTTGGGTGATGTGGAGTGCCTTAACGCTGTTTGTCTAGGAAGACTCGTTGACATATTCTGCCACGCGATTAAGAAAACTCGGGAAATCGTTCCTATACATGGTTGCCCCCGCAGCTGCTGGATGACCCCCACCTTGAGCGCCATCAATCTTGGAGAGGATTCTGTTCAGCATCCTGTTGAGATCGACAGTTGAGTGTCTTCGTCGAATGCTCATGTCAACCTCGTCGTCTGTTGATCGGGCACTAATTCCAATATTGCTGTCTGTAGCATAAGCTGCGAACTTCGCACTCTTCCCTCGATATCCGTTGATTGGCATGTCAAGGACATATCCCACTGGGCCCAGCTTCCTGGCGTTGTGCTGGACGTATCTGAAGACCTCATGCTCGATTCTTGTTGCCTTCAATGCAAGTGTGACTATGTCGTTCATAGAACTCGGGTCAACACCAAGCGTCAGCTGCCTCACTAAGTCCTTGGATTCTTTTCGATAGTCTATCTCCTGGAGTGCCTGTACAAGCAGGCCTGCCTCCAAATACAGTGTGCGCTTGTCATAGTTCTCAAAATGGCTCTTGGCAAACTCAGTGCCGTCACAATAGTCCCCGATGGCACCATACAGGGCAAGACGAAGTGCATACTCAGGCAGCTTCTCCGCGAACCTTCGGTAGACAAGCTCTGCCGCGGACGGCCCGACTTCGTGGAAAAGCTGGACTCGCCTAGAGAGCTCCTTGCGTTGTTTGGCGGTCATGGGATGATGATCAATCCAATGAACCTCCGTGGATTGAGGGAAACGGTCAAGGGCTCTGAGAATATCCTCAAACCTCTTTGTGTTGACTGCAATGTCGCTAATACTCACCGACTCTGGATTGTCCTTCGCTGCACGAAATAGATCTTGGTGGATTTGGGAGGGCTTTGTGAAATAGAAGTCTGCTCCTGGGAAGGCAAGCAATGCAATGGCGCCCGACGTTATTCCGTCAAGGTCTCCGTGGGTGAGCACAATAGAGGTCAATATCCGGCACTCCTTCGGAATGGTTAGGAGCCATAAGTTTCCTCAAGAGCCTTATCCCATTCATCTTTCTCTTCTGGTTTGTCCTTGGCCTTCTTGCGAGCCTTCTCGCGTTCCTTGCGCATCTTGGCCGCCTCTTTCTTCTTGCGCTTTAGCTCTTTCTTCCTTCGCTTCATCTCTGCCTTCTCGGCATCAGTGAGCTCCACCTCTTCTATGACCTCACGTTTCGAGAACCAGCTTATGACCATCGCAGCAAATGGGAACAGAAACACCACTGGAACTAGGAATAGTAAGACTATCTCTGGTTGTTCAAGCTCGACACTGTTCACAATCCCTTCTGGAAGACTGAGAATCCCAATGATTGATGGACTCATCATAATGAAAGAGATTGCCACAACGCTCAGAAAGCGAATGGCTGAGCCCATTACGGTGGAACCTATCACGTAACTTGATGAAGGGGAAGCAGCTTTAGCGGTGAGTTCGTCTCGTGCTCTTGAATCGGTCTGAAGTAGCTCGTCAACATATATCTGAAGACGGCGAACATCGGACACTGCATCAAGATTCTCTAGAGCATCTTGACTGCCAACCACCTTTCGTTCTATCGCCTCACGGAGGAATGAGAACGCAGTAGCTCCAGTTGTTCTACTCATAGCGGTGGTACTCACCTTCTCGCCTTTCTCAATAGCATCCTGCTTTCTCGTCGCTTGGCGTAGCGCAAGTAGCTGCGTCTTCAACGTTTCCTCTCGATCTTCCACCGGCTTCCCAACGGAATAGCTGTATATCATCTGATAACTCAGCTCGAGATATGCAAATGATGCAAGGGCAATCAGTTGTACTTGGGTCAGGAGAAACTCGAAGAAGTCAGACGGGAATACCTCATAGTCAGGCACTATTGCGGTTCCGAAGAACATACTCAACGCGTTCTTGAAAGTGGCCAATATCAGAATCATCTGAATCGCCAAGAATGCTCCTCCAACGTACTTGTGCTCCATTTTGGTGAGGGCCAGGAAGAACAGAGCAACTCCAATACCTGCACAGAGGAAATAGAAGAATGGGAAAGCATTGTCAACAAGTGATCCAAGGACATTGAGAATGTCCTGCTGGAACCTGATGAAGACTTGGTTTGGATCCGTTATTGGACCTGTGATTCCATAGGGTTGCATGTACCAGAGCCTTAGAACGATCGTGTTGTAAAGACCAACTATGAGATTGGGTGGAACAGTACCAAGAAGTGCTCCGGAAATGCCTGTCAGAAGTATGAATGAGACGTAGAAGAATACCAGAGACAGCATCCGAAACACTGTCACAACGAAGTTGTAGGGAGCATCCCAATGCCACACGTCATTGGCATTCATAGCATCCCATACGAAGTACGCCATCACCACAAATGCAGCGGCAGAAGCGATGCGAAGAACCCAAGTCACTGGCTTCAAAACATCGCCACCCCCTTCTGCTTGGCTTGTTCATAGGTCTTGATGATTGTGGGCAGGAAGTCTTCCGGACCAACATTCATGACTCCAATCCCGAATCTCGCAAGAGCTCGAGCTATTTTTCGTCGTCGCTCCCAGAGCTCCTCGGAAACTGCTTCAGAGAGAACCTTCTCAACAGGTCCAAACTGCCCTACTGGTGCCTCAAACCAAGGACCAAAGGGGCTGATTACCAGCGCCTTGTGACCATTCGCGACCAGTGCCTTCATGGCATTAAGCAAAGGTCCTGGGCTCTCTTCCAAATCGGTCATCCATACGATAAGAGAGCGCTTCCTAGTGTGCTTTGTGACATGGGCGATTGCAGTTTCATAGTCACTCCATCCACCGGGCTCCGCCATCGCCAAAGCCTCAAGCACGCCAAACATGTGTTGAGGATGTGTTGATGGTTCGACATAGGCATGGACTACGTCACTGAATACACAGGTACCGACGAGGTCCTTTCTCTCAAGGCCCATGTGTGTAAGAAGAACAGCGGCACGGACTGCGTACTCAAGTTTTGTGTTCTCGGGATATCCGTTCCCCATGCTGCCGCTGGTATCAACCATGCAGATGATCTGGACATTCTTTTCCTGCTCGAACTGCTTCACGACCATGTCACCACGCTTGGCGCTGGTCTTCCAGTCGATGAGTCTGAATGAGTCCCCGGGCATATACTCTCTGAAACCTGCGAAGTCGGTTCCCATACCTACAATCTTGGTTCGATGCGAACCAAACATCAGCCCTAGCTGTCTCTGTTTGCCGAGTGACTCGAGTCGTCTTACATCCTTCCAAGTGGGCATGACAAGAACTTCGGTTTCGGCCTTGAGAGTTCTCTTGTAGTAGTGGAGTCCAAGGCGATCACGCATCACAACATCTGTGGGACCAAGGTAGTAGCGACCTCGCATCCGACACTGCAGAATATAGCTGAAAGTGATGCTACTGCCCGGCTCAATTCGAGTGGCAATGAAGTTCTCGCCAATGGCTAGAATCCAGGTTTCAGGGTATTGATCATGTACCTCAATGAAGTCGAAGTGTCTTCGAGAGGTGTTACGAATTGACACTCTGACGCGTAGAAAGTCGCCAGAGAACACCTTGACCTTGTCGATTTGCCTGTCCACTTCAATCCCGGCGATGTTTGCGGTGAGGGCAAAGAGGGGTAGGGTGACAACTAACCCTATGAGGAGATATACTCCGATTAGAGTGAGGTAGAAGTTCCCGCCAGAAGCGAACCCGCTTGTAAGAAGCAGGATGCTTGCGAAGACCACTACGAATCCTCTTTGCGTAATCACTTCACATCTTCTCCGGTATTGGACACTGAGCAATCATGCTATTTCGGTACGTCAACCTCACCTAGAATCTTGGAAACCACTCGCTCCACTGTCAGGCCCTCCAGCTCTGCCTCGGGTTTGAGAATGAGCCTATGATTGAGAGCTTGGACCGCTAGCTTCCTTACGTCTTCAGGAACTACATAGTCACGGCCTTCCATGGCGGCCTTGGTCTTTGATGCATTCATGAGCACCAAGGACGCACGGGGGGACCCGCCTAGTAGAATCTGAGGGTCGTTCCGGGTACGGATCACAATGTCCCTGATGTAATTGATTACATCTTCTTCAATGAAGACAGTCTTACAGGCGGCCTGCATCCGAACCATCGCTGCAGGGTCTGCAAGGATGCTGAGATCTGTTACCTCGCCAAGGTGTTTCCTTCGAATTACCTCTGCCTCTTCAGAGTCAGTCGGATAGTCCAGAATCAGCCTGAACATGAACCGGTCCAACTGAGCCTCGGGCAGAGGATACGTTCCCTCTTGTTCCACCGGGTTCTGAGTGGCTATGATTAGGAATGGTCTTGGCAGCTTTCTTGTGACACCTTCGATAGAAACCTGCCTCTCCTCCATCACCTCGAGAAGCGCACTCTGTGACTTCGGCGGGCAACGGTTTATTTCGTCCGCTAGAACTAGGTTGGCAAAGACAGGGCCCTTTCGGAACCAGAACTCTCCAGTACGCTGGTTAAACACGTTACTACCAAGCAAGTCTGCGGGCAGGGTGTCCACAGTGAGCTGGATTCGCTTGAACGCGCACCCAAGAATGGATGCGAACGTTCTCGCCATGTATGTTTTCGCCAGGCCAGGCACTCCCTCCAGCACGACGTGGCCATCGGAGAGAAATGCAGTGAGCACATCTCGCAGGATGTGGGTCTGGCCCACAACACGCCGCGCGCACTCGTTGAGAATCTGTGAGGTGTTTTCCTTCACCTCATCGATGCTCATTGGCTGGAGTGCATCGCCCGGATCCATTTCGGTTGTTTCTTCTGTTGTCATTTACTTCTACCTCATATTTCACTTCATATCGATCGAATGCGTCTGGATGTTTCTCATCCAGAAGAATAGGTTCATCATTTCATCTTCTTTGATCTTGATGTCAGGTCTTGAGGAGATCTCCTCAATGCGTGCTATGGTCTTGAAGAAGTCAGCTTCCTTCAGGCTGGGATCCTTGTAACGAATGAGATCCCAAAGTTTGTGTGGGTCAAATTCTGTCCATTGATGCTTCTTTCTCAGGTCTCTTCTGAGCCGTCGATATAACATCTTCACAACCCGACCGTAGTTGCCCTCCGTCCGATAGTACATCATTCGTTCACTGAAGTATGTCTGACCACGACGCAGGAATACTTCGGACACACTCTTCACTTCGGGTTTCTTGGCATCAGGCAGATATTTCCGAATCCCGAGAATGGTGACCAGTGGGAACAGAGGCGCCAGATACGGAAGGCTGGAGAGCCAGAGTGCCCTCCCCAAGTAGAGTCCAAAGAAGAACTCTGGTGAGTTCCAAGGCACTTCCAGAAGGTTCTCACAGTACAACACCGTGCTATGGTTTCCACCGGAGAGCCAGTTCATTACATTCAGTGCAAATCTTTGGTTACTCCCCTTGTCAATCATATCATTGTTGAACATGCTCGGATCGCTCAAGGCAACGAGCCGACCGCTGAAATCTAGGACTCCAGCCACAGGTAGCCGGCCAGCCCATTCAGTGGCATTGGGCCATGGATTCGGGCTGTCTATATCGTACTCACACCATGATCGTGTTGTGGTCCAAGCAACGCCCTGCGCTCCAATTGCACACGTCGGGACTATGACTGATGCATAGTTCAGGTGTAAATCAGTCACACCCTGAGTGAGAGGGTGAGGCGAGAAGTCCCGTATCACGGGAAGACGTGGGTCCTTGTCAAACGAGTCAAGGTCATGCAACACTCCACGTGCGAAGTGCAGGAATCCCGTTATATTGACTGGACTCTGTGCAGCAAGTAGAGGCGCAAGAAATGTGTTCAGGAGATGGAAAGAGCTGTTTGCGCTCCCGAAATCATCAGCTATCAGCACACCTCCGCCTGCTAGCAAATGTTGGAATATCACCAATATGGAGTCCGCAGTGAAGTCCACTACTGGACCCATAATCACAAGCGTCGCGTTACCTCCATATCGGCCCAGCGTACTCATAGATGACTGGATTGCCTTCACATCGTAGCCGGCACCCTCAATCGTCATCCGAAATTCGCTGGTGCCATTTTCGCCTGTGTTGTATAGGCTGAAGTCTTGAGAATATACTTGTTCGACCCCGAGTACAGACATGCCTGCTAGCATACCCACGGGTACCCATGCAAGTAGGAATAGCAGCACTTGTACGTACTCTTTCCAGCCCATTCTTCACACCTTTTCTACTCTGGCATAGCTCTTCCTTCGATTCTTGGGTACAAATCACTGAAAGTCTTGATGGCAAGCTCATATCGTTCGCGCGTTATGACGTGATTGGAGAATCTGGCCTCCTCATAGGCGGATACAAACTCCTCGACCGTGACACTATCGAGGGGCATCACCTTGAGTACACGCTCCAGAAACTCTCGTGCAGTTTCAGAGTGCGAACGCTCAGAGCCAGTCTTCAAGCCGCACATTTGCTCGAAAGTACGATAGGCAAGTGTGATAGCTGCGTCGTACTTCCCGGCATCTGCCAGCTTCTTGATGTTTCTCAGCTTGCCTGGGACATCAACCCCAGCCTTTGCTGGTCTGCTGCTGCGGAAGCGCCTTGAAATGGCCTCTCTTAAGCCCATATTTCATCACCTTTATTCCGTTATTGATACTGCTTCGATTAGTGGGTAGATATCAGTAAACACACGCATTGTGTCCTCGTAACGGTCACGGGTCAGCTCGTGATCCGAAAAGCGTGCTTCTTCATAAGCCTCCAATAGCTGGTTGACTGCGGCGTCATCCAGTGAAACCTCCTTCAATACTCGCTCAACATAGTCACGTGCAGTTTCAGAGTAGATTCGTGTCACGCCAGTGTTTGTGCCGCATGTGTCTTCGAACGTTCTATACGTGAGCGATATTGCGGCAGCATACTTGCCTTCGTCGGCCAGCTTCTTGATACGTCGCATCTTTCTGGCCAAGTCACTCTCAGGCGAGGTGTCCAAGCCCTTGCCAAAGCCACGTACAAAGTAGAGATAGAGGAATACGACAGCCACGGCAGCCCCTATGGTCACGATGGGTACCATAAGCTCTAGCAGACCAGGGAGGCCAGGTCCGGGCGGTACTATATGCATTACGAACTCCTCTGAATCTACAAATGGGATATCCGTTGAAACAAGAGTCGCCCTCAGATAGTAGACTCCAATAGAATCCTCTCTATGGCGTCGTGTGAAAGCACCGTTTGAGTCGGTGGTCTGAGGATATGTCCAAGTCCTGTTGACAAGGAGGTCGACATCGCGATACCTGATTGGGTTGCCGAGTTCGTCAGTCAGTATTACCGAGATTGTGAAATCGGTGCCATTTATGACTCTATCAGGGGTCCCTCCAAAGTCAAAGACAACCTCAGCGATATAGTGCACGGTGTTGAGTGACTCGCCAGTTGAGGGCAGGAGATTGCGAGGTCCATCTCCGGGGAACTCGACAATGATAGGGTGAATACCACTTCCGACTCCAGCCCAATCTGTTGGGATTGTTAGCAAGAATCCTGCTGAGGAGCCTGGCATGTATCTGTCGCCTAGGTGGTTCTCTCCCAAGAAGATACTCACGTCTGTATCGTTAACGGGACTATTGTCAACATCTTCAATCGAAATGTCTACCCAGATAGATTCACCTGGCATGACCTCAAATGATTGCGGAAGAGTGACTGTGACTATCGTGTCAATAGGGACTTGCACAAACCAGAAGTCTGACGGACCAGCGGCATCGAAATATCCGAATGGGTCAACTTGTAGACTTATGTTGTAGGTGCCCTTAGGAGACGTAGGGGGGACCTGTATGTCTATGCTGAATGTCCCATCAGATCTTGTGACTGTGGAGCCGATTGTGGTGTTAGTATCAGCGATTATCTGGATTGGAACAAAAGGCACAGGTATTCCGCTAAACTCTCCATATCCTGATACCGTGAAGGAGTCCCCCCGTCTGACAGAGAACACTGTCTGTGCATCTAGATGAAGCACGACTTGTCCTCTCACATCAATATCCTCATGAGGCGTGGATGCAGGTTCGAAGGCCAGATTGGGACGAACGAACATTACGTAGTATTGGTTCGTGTCGGCGCGATGGGCCCAGCCGATGTTATGCACGTAGCTGAAGAATCCAGCCACTGCATCCGGTACTGTGATTGTCTGAACGACCCAGTCCGTGCCGTTGATCCAATGAATCTCAACTTGGTAGCCGTCCATTGCAGTACCGTTCAGGAATTGGAGATTGCCACTTATCGTGACGGAGCCGCCTCTGTAGACAGTGTAGGTGTCAGGACTAGCGGTGAGGTTCACAAAGTATCTTTGGATGTCAATAGTGATTGGAGGAGTTGTGTAGTCTGCAACCCAATTCAGCGGCGATGCGTACTGTGCGCTGATGTCGTGGAAGCCTGGAGAGGTTGTTTCGGGGATTGTCCAGTAGTAGGTGAAAGTGCCATCAAGTGCCGTGACTGAACTATCAACCGGACTTCCATCAACTAGAATCTGAATCGTGGCACCATCAATGGGTTGTGGTCCAATCACATAGGTAAGGGTGCCGCTTATGGGTACTTTCTGAAGAATGTAATAGCTGGGTAGTCCGGCGTCAAATCCACTGATCACAGTCAGCCATTGGTCTAGTTGTAGAAGTTCGTGATTAGACTCGAAATTCTCTATGAACAAAGTTCCAGCATAGGTGCCATAGACCTCAATCCCTGACCGAACCGTATCCTCATCCATTCGAGAGTATGGAAAGGTCACCCAGCCAGTACCATCAGTTACCAAAGGAGTGTCATCCAGCCTGTGAAGCGTTCCGTTGAACCAGTACAGCTCGATAGTCGCTCCGGCGATGTCAGTGCCATTGTGAGTGAAGTAGAGGTGTGCCTGAACGGTCAGCGTTTCATTCTGATAGACCGGATTCGGTACAAGGAAGATGTCCATCCAGACTGGATATCTCTGGGCATCTACTTGGAAAACTCCACTCTCTGCATCGCTGTTGTAGGGACTTGTGCTGGTATAGTTGGACTTGAAGTAGTAGAAGCCCTCAGAATCAGGTGGTACAGTGAAGTAGTGTGTATAGCTGAAATATCCTGTCCCGTCAGTAGGTCTGGTTGCAATGTGATTCCAGGGACCAATTGGGCTGCCGGACATGAAGATATCGACATTCTCTCCCACAAGAGGAGGAATGCCTCCAAGGTGAGTCAGCCATCCCTCAACTAGCAGTCCTAGATCAAGGTAGACTGTAGGTTGTATGGCAAGATTCAGTTCCAGCTGATACAAGATGAGTGTGGCACCTTGACTAAACGAGAATGCATCGGCCCATAGCGGATCTGTGCTGATGTATTCACACCATATCGAAATAGGTCCAGGTAGATCTGAGAGAGAGAAGTTGTACTGGAAACTGAATCCACCTGTGGCATCCGTTGTCTTGGGATAGGGGTATGTGCCCGTGCTGTTCTGGTAGTAGATCGTAACAGTAGCTCCAGGTATGGGACTTAGATTGTGGCTGAATCTCAGCGTACCTGAATAGTACATGACTTCGTCAAGATGATAGGTTCCGTTGATCGGATTGATCGTGAAGAATGTCTGATACTTCTGGAGCCAAAGAGACGGCACAAGTGTAGCTGATGCTTCAGCATAAGGCCCGGTTTCGGGGAAGTAGGCCCAAACATCCACAATGCCCTCGTCATGGTTGATTGAGAGTGGGTTGAAGAACTCGTAGTAGCCGGTTCCATTGGTAGTGCGTACGTAAGAGTAGGTACCTGTGTTATTGGACCAGTAGATTGTCACATCTTCTCCAGGAATCGGTGAACCGAACTCGTCCAGTAATTCACCATAGATATACACTGTCTCATTGAGATGAAACACCGAACCGCTTGAGAACACGCTCAGATAGGTCGAAGGCTGGAGAATGAATGGATACAGATGCCATGACTCGCCTCCATGGGCGTTCGGATAGGTAGGAGTGGTCGCATACAATGTGGCATTAGTGTCGTACTCATGGCTTCTGGGTATTTGGTGATAGTAGATGTACCCACCCGTAGAGTTTGCAAGGACTGTTGTGAGATTGAACAATCCGGTCGAATTGTGCCACCAGATCGTCACTGGGGCGTTCGCGAAAGGCCACGCAATCTCGGGAAGAGTGACTACTCCCTCAATTGTGAGCGTCCACCCAAGATAGACCGGGTCGGGGTCTGAGAATATTGTGATGTCAACGTCCCACTTCTTGACCTCAACCTGTCGTACAGGCGACTGTGAATCATCGTAGAACATGTCCATGGAAGTGAACGATACCCAGTAGTCAACAAACCCCTCATAGCCGGCAGGAACTGTGTATGTGAACTCATAGTATCCCCCGGCAAGTGTGGCGTTCGAACCAATGTGGACAGGAACTGTGCCATCGTCCCACCAGAAGTCTACTATCTTCCCCGGTAGGCCGGTGCCATTTGTACCGTCCAGAAGCCAGCCGTATATCGTGATGTTCTCGAAGATGTGAATTGGAGAGGGTTTCCACCACCAATCCGCATCCATGTTGCTCAGGTCAGTGGGCCGACGACGAATCTCGACCGGCACAACATCCGAGCTATCTGAAACGCCTGGGATTGTTGAGGTCCAATTGATGTAAGCATCTGCCCACCCAAGATCGTGGTCGCTGGCAATTGGGTGGTCGTAAGAGAAGAAGCCGAAAGCGTCTGTCACACGAGTGGTGAGATAGGTCCCATTGAAGTAGATGTCAACACTCTCGAATGGGAGAATCGTGCCATCGAAAAGCTGGAGTACACCCTGATAATTGAGAGTCGCCCCTCTCCATGCTGGATTCGGACTGACAGTCAGATATGAAGTGGCAAGCCCATAGATTGTAACAGTTGAATTGTCAGTTGACCTGGCTGGTAAGTAGATTGGAAGTCCCGTTCCCGGGTCATATTCTCCCGCATAGCTTGACCAGAGTTCATGTGCTCCTGGAGCCATCAGACTCATCAACGTGGAGTTGCTACCATCAATATAGAGAATGTATCTGTAGGACCCATTGGCCTGGATTAGGGCGGAACCGAGCTGATCATTGTCCCACATTATCTGCATCCATGGATTGTTCAGTGTAGTGCCATCTACTGGCTGGCCCTCAGAATCGGTCATATTGCCCCGGATATCGAGTGTGTCATTCCAATGTGCAGAATGGGTGTCTAGGCCCTGTTTTATGTCGATGTCGATGGTTTCGCT
>JBHLPB010000166.1:0-5989 GCA_048939905.1 Promethearchaeota archaeon | reverse complement strand
CATAAAGCGACTGAAATCTCAGGGGCTCATTGAAGTGCAAAAACAAGAACTCAAAGAAGAGAGATACATCATTAGAGGGGAGATTAGCGGCGAAGCTGAGCCCGGTAACCTATCCGACATGGATGGGTGTCCCTGCTTCCATTGTCTCAGAATAAGCAGGTGTGGTGTTCGTCAACCCGACTCTCCGGTTAGTTGCAGAGATCTAGAGGAGTGGATGTTGGGCTCTGGGGCCTCCTAGCCCTCGTTTCCACCAGACTTCTTCAGCGGACCTGTTGCTAGCAGATAAATCTCCGCACTGGTCTTTCGTGAAGCATCGGGCTTGAGAAGTCTCACGGATTTATACTCACTCCTAGCAGACTGCAGGAACTCTTGGAATCCGCTACCTTGGAAGACCTTAGTCAGCACTCTCCCTCTGCTTCCTAATAGGTCAAGTCCAATCTTTAGGGTTGCTTCCGCGAGAGAGAGCTGCCTGGCCACATCGAGTTCCCAGTTACCTGTGACTTTCGGAGCACAGTCAGATACCACAAGGTCGACAGACCCTCTGGTCACCTTCCTAATCTCATCGATTGTTTCGGGACTCAGAATGTCCCCCTGAATGAAGGTCACTCTTTCAATTGGCTGCATGGGGTTGAGATCGACTGCCACAATCTCTATCGTACTGTCAAGTTCACGAAGGACCTGGGTCCACCCACCTGGGCTGCTGCAGAGGTCCAGCACGCGGTCAACATCACTTAGCAGCTTCTGTTTCTTGGCAATTTGCTTCAGCTTGTAGGCGCTTCTTGCCCTGTATCCCTTGGCCTTAGCTGCTCTGTAATAGTGCTCCTTCTTGCGTGGTTTCTTTGGCTTTCCCATCTGTCTATTTCACTCCGGATAGATCAGTAATAGCTCTTACCAAATCGCTCACTGATGCTTCTGTGCGAACCGCAGTGGGTCTAAAGTGGGTGCGCGAAGTAGCATGTCCGCGCTCCTTCAATGTCTGAATGACCGTATCAGTCTTTGGCGGTGTAAGGTTGTGAAGGTCACAGACCTCATGAAGGTCGACATACGGAATCCCGGTCAAGCTTACCTCATCCCTCATCAATGCAAGGAGCTTCGCTGCACGCTTGTCAAAACCCAAGTCATCATCATCGAGAATCTTCTGCGCCTCATCAATCATTGAGCTATCAAAGAGGTTTCCTGTCCAGAGAGGCCCAGCGGCTGTAGGTCTTCCAGTGCAGCCATCTGTTTCGTGACTGAAGTCTGCTGCCTGCATCGACTCTTTCAACGGCACGGTTTCAACGCGCATGCATGTCTTGCAGTACCGTATCATTCCCATTCTATCCGCCTGCAAGTTCCCTTCGCTTCTACTGCTTTCGATTCTAAGCCACACTCGAATGTAGTGATTGGTACTCAAGACAGCAAGAGGTGTAATCGAGGAATCATTCATCCCAGCTACAGAGTAGGCAAATCCTATGAGAAGTCGAACAGCAAGTTCGTGAACAAAGGGGGCTCTCATTGACAAGCCCCCGTACTTTCGCAGCGCTACGTCGGGATAGACCCCACAGAGGACAGGCATGTCGGTTGCAGTCAGAGCGAGTAGCCCCTCGCGTGGTTTCAACGACTGTATTGCAGCATTCAGATACGGCGCAGGACTTCCAAAGGGGTCTACGTCGACAAAGTCAAACCTCTGGTCTCGTGATTCAGTGAGGAGCAGCACCTTTGCATCTCCTCTTTTCACCTGTGCCCGATCAGTGAACCCATGCCGTTCTATGTTCTTCTGAGCCATCTCAGCAGCCACTGGGTTCACATCAAACATTAGTGCATTGAAATGTCCTGGGCATTCATTCAGATATCGAAGCGTTCTTACCCCCGAGCCCGCCAGGGGCTCACACATCAACTCTACTGGTTCTTCTTGGAGATAGGTTCGAAGAAAGAGTACTGATAGGTCTCGATTTAGACGCATTATCGGATTGTAGAAGACAGGTAGGTCAGTTGTTGGCTGTTTCTGATTCACACTGTAATGGTCAAGATCTGCACTCAGGAATGAAGTCCTGCCTTCTGTGTACTCTTTCTCGACAATCATCAGACACTTGAGTCACGCTCTGTATCGCTAATAAGTGGACAGGCCGCAACAGATGTTTCAGCAAACTCGTTTCGACTACCAACCCACAACTTCTAAGAGGGGAACAGGATGCCAAGAACCAACCGACACAGACCCACTAGGTTGAATCTAGGAGTGTTGACTATTGACCACGAAAGTGAGAATTGAAACGAACAAAGGCGAGATAATGGCCGAGCTATGGCCCGATGCGGCGATTAATACAGTCAAGAACTTCGTCGAACTAGCAAGGACTGGCTACTATGATGGTGTCACCTTTCACCGCGTTGTGCCAGACTTCGTAGTTCAGGGTGGAGACCCAACAGGGACCGGAGGCGGCGGACCAGGTTATGCCATCGCGTGCGAAACCGATGGACCAAAGCAAGAGCATCTACTTGGTGCACTCTCCATGGCTCATGCAGGAAGGGATACCGGAGGCAGTCAGTTTTTCATTGTGTTGAATCCTGACAACTGCAAACATCTGAATCGAAAGCACACTGTCTTCGGTGGTGTAGTAGAAGGATTCGATGTAGTACAGTCAATCAGACAAGGTGACAAGATGATCAAGGTCGAGGTACTAGAAGCCGATTCTGCTGTTGATAGCCACGAGCTGAAGAAGTTGCCCTCAAGGCGCTAGACAGTCACCTTTACATGTACATCATCATCGTGAAAGAGCAATCAGTCCAAGAAGACACTATACAAGATAGATGTCACATTTGCTAGACGAGGCATCCAAATGGTAGCTGCAGCATTCATTGGAACATCAATCCTGACTGGAACTCTAGCGATTGTCGTCGCACTAATCATCTTCTATCAGGTGAAGGCTGCCGACGAAGGTAGCGAGAAAATGCGTGAAGTGAGTGCACTAGTCGAAGAAGGTGCATACTCTTTCATCAAAGTGCAGTACCGCGTTCTTATAGCATTCACAGTCATTCTTGCCATTCTGATAGTAATACTGTTCGTCGACTTCGGCATCCAGATTTCCATTTCCTACTTTCTGGGGTCTATGGCAAGCATGTCCGCAGGATACGTTGGTATCATTGTCGCTACGAAGGCAAACCGTCGTACTGCTGCTGCTGCAGAGTCCGGCGGACTTGGACCTGCTTTCCAAGTCGCGTTCAGAGCTGGATCAGTGATGGGGTTAATAATTGCTGGAATAGCGCTAGTTGGAATTGGCACACTGTATTTATTCTGGAACGCTGTCATTCCAATTGAGGCCTTTGAATCCCTTGGCTTAGAGCCTGCTGTTGGACTCTGGGAAATCATCACTGGATTCTCCTTTGGCGCTAGCACCGTTGCTCTGTTTGCGAAGGCGGGTGGTGGCATATACACCAAGACAGCTGATCTTTCAGCTGATATCGTTGGGAAGATTGAGCAGCACATTCCTGAAGACGACCCCCGGAACCCCGCGGCTGTTGCAGATGCAGTCGGTGATAACGTAGGCGACGTGGCTGGGACTGGGGCCGACTTGTACGACAGTAATGTGGCCGCTATCCTTGCAGCAGCCATTCTCGGCGCCGGAATCGATTTGCATCTTGACGGTGTATCACTTTTTGGCCTCCTGCCACTCATGATTGCCGCTCTTGGAACTCTTGCCTCAGTCTTAGGCGTTTTCATGGTCCGAGCGAAATCCGACCAAGATCCCGGGCCAGCACTGAATCGTGGGACATACATCACAACTATCCTATTTGCTGTGTTCACAGTGACTGTTGTTCTGATTCTTCAACTTGACATCTCAATTGCCCTTGCTGCAATTGTAGGACTTCTTGCTGGCGTCTTCATTGGCTTTACGAGTGATGTGTTCACTAGCTACCGTGGACTTGGAAGCTTCAAGCCAGTTCAGAGAATGGTTAACTCAGCCGAGAAGAGTTCTGCTAATCTGATTCTCTCAGGTTACTCATACGGACTGCTCAGTGTCGTACCATCAGTCGTCGCCATTGGTGCGGCCATGGTGGCATCATTCCTACTTGGATCTGGAGCCACTGCACTAGGTCCAGTCACTTGGGAGAATGGTATATACTGTGTAGCGATTGCAGCTGTTGGCTTGCTCTCTACCAACGGAATGATCATGAGTTCAGATGCCTATGGTCCTATTGTTGACAATGCAAGAGGGATCATCGAACAGGCCCAGGCGCCTGAGGAGGCAATCGTGGTCTGTGATAGACTAGATGCTAGTGGTAATACTACGAAGGCAATTACCAAAGGGTTTGCCATCGGGGCCTCTGCAGTATCAGTGCTTGCGCTCTTTGCAGCGTTTCTTGAATCCACTGACACACTGCGAATCCCAGGCGTGGTGCCTGTGACCAACGTGAATCTTGCGGCGCCAGTTGTATTGACAGGCGCGCTCATCGGTGCACTAGTCCCGGTGGCATTCTCAGCAATACTGATTCTCGGAGTAGAACGCAACTCTGAGCGGATGATTGAGGAGATACGCAGGCAGTTCAGGGCGGACCCTGGAATCTTGGAAGGCATCTCCAAACCCGACTATGATGCGTGTATCGGCATTGCCACTTCTGGCGCAATAAGGGAACTGATGCCCGGCACATTGATTGCCATATTGGTTACCATCACAACTGGGGCTCTACTTGGGCTGGAGGCGCTTGCAGGATACCTGGGGGGCGCAGTCCTAACAGGGCTCGTAATGGCTCTGTTGATGGACAATGCAGGAGGGGCCTGGGATAATACCAAGAAGATCATAGAGTCTCCTGAATATGACCACGACAATCCACGATATGACGAAGTTCATGATAACTCCGTGCTGGGCGATATGGTTGGAGACCCCTTCAAAGATACAGCGGGTCCCTCAATCAACACACTCCTCGTTGTCATTTCTCTAACTGCGACTCTCTTCTTACCGGTCATTGCACAGCTGCATGCTTGGTTAACTGGTCTAATCTGAGATAGGAAGTCATGTCAATGCACTTTGGAATAGTTGCAATCGAATTCATACCTGCACTAAAGAGAATCATCTCCGGAAGCGCCCCAGACTTCTCTCGTATTAGCATGGTTGAGATAGTGCGGGAGGCAGCGGCGATTGAACATATCCAAGCAATAGAGATTCCCATGGAGATTGAACATATGGTGCCTAGTTCATTGACGCCTGAAGTCGTTTCAGAACTCGGGGAGCTGAAGGACGAGCTAGGTCTCTCATATACTGCTCATCTGCCATTCTGGGCCATCGAAACATCCTCGTTCAATGATTACATACGTTCAGGAAGTGTGGATAGCAATGTTCACTCCATCAGGCTTGTAGAGAATCTTGAACCTGAGGCGTACGTACTTCACTCGACAGGCGCCTTGGCCGCGGAGTATTCCAGGCAGGGATTCTCGGAGAGTGTGAATCTCGTGGTACAAGGATACATGAATTCATTCGCCATGAAGAGCGTCGAGGAGATCATCAGCAAGTCAGAGATAGATCCCCGCAAACTCGCAATAGAGAATATTGAGTTTCCCTTTGATCTTACCCGGGAGATCGTTGACGAGCTTGACACCAGCATATGTTTCGATACGGGACACCTGCTCACAAGACAGTGTGGAGATGAGCCTCTGTCTGAGTTCTATCGGAAACACCGTGACAGAATCACAGAGGTCCATCTGAATGATGGTTTGGCTGAGAAGAGCGAAGCTGGCGGCTATCAAGATCACTTGGTGCTGGGAACAGGGGATATGCCGGTCAGAGAGTTCCTATTGGAACTGGTCAAAGACAAGTTCGAAGGCCCCTTGGTGTTTGAGATGCCACATGAGGATGCAATCGAGTCACTCAACGCAATTCGCAATCTAGTGCCTGAGGCTCTGCAATAAGCCTACCTTGGTGTCACAAGCTTTTTATCGCAAACCGAATCCTAGCCGTCTGGCGGCCAATGGGCCCGTGGCATAGCCTGGTTATTGCGCCGCTCTGATAAGGCGGATGTC
>JBHLPB010000165.1:0-5993 GCA_048939905.1 Promethearchaeota archaeon | reverse complement strand
TTGCCATCTTTGTACCCTTCTTCGCCCCCTATGGTCCAACCGAGCGTGTCTGGACTGAAACGCTGCAACCACCTGGTGGAACTCACATCTGGGGAACAGACCAAAATGGCGGTGACATTTTCAGCATGACCATGTGGGCTACAAGGATAGACCTGGAGATTGCTATTACTGTGGTCGCGGTGTCCCTCGCAATTGGTACACTGATTGGCGTAGCCGCAGGCTACTTCGGTGGTGCAGTCGACGAGGTAATCATGAGGATAACTGATGTCTTCTTTGCATTTCCAGGTCTTATTCTCGCAATGGCAATTGTATCGGCGCTCGGTGGTCGGAATCTCGACACAATAACCGTTGCTCTTACGCTGATTTGGTGGCCGACGTATTCAAGACTTGTGCGAGGTCAAGTTCTCATAGAACGAGAGAAGTTGTATGTGGAAGCAGCCCGATCAGTAGGAGCTTCGGACATGCGAATCATGATGACTCACATTCTGCCAAACACCATACAGCCCGTCATCGTGCAGGCGACCCTAGACATGGGGCGCGTGCTGTTGACAGCGGCCGGACTCAGTTTCATTGGCTATGGAGCCGAGGCGGGTACTGCAGAATGGGGCCTCATGATTGCCCAGGGACAGGACCACTTCACGCTCTACTGGCTGCTATTCTATCCAGGAATGGCTATGCTGCTATGCGCGTTGGCTTTCAATTTCGTGGGTGATGGAGTAAGAGACATTATGGACCCCAAGCTTAGACGACGATGATGATCGCAGATGAGCAGATACTACCTAATCCTTATCAACCCGCTACTCGGAGTGGACAAGCAATGCAACGCATTCTGGTCCTTGGTCCAAGTGGCTCTGGAAAGTCCACATTCGCAAAGGCGCTTGCTGACCGTCTAGGTCTTCCCTGGATCTGCCTTGACCATTACTACTGGAAGCCAAACTGGGTGGAAACGCCAGCAGAAGAATGGCGAGAGGTAGTGGCGTCGCTCATTTCGCGAGATGAATGGGTGATGGACGGCAACTACTCTAAGACTCTGGAGATGAGAGTCAAACGAGCTGATACTGCGATATTCCTTGATGTGCCCAGAAGAGTTTCCTTCTGGAGAGTCTTCAAGAGACGCATCATAAATCGTGGAAAAGTGCGGCCTGAGCTTGCAGAAGGATGCTATGAGAAGATTGACTTGGATTTCCTACGATGGATATGGGGGTATCCCACGAGGACTAGGCCAACAGTAGATCGGATTTTGAATGACAACTCGGAGGAAAAGACAATCGTAGTCTTGAAGGGTGCCAAGCAAGCCGAAGAATACTTGGCAAAAGTGCCGGTCTGAAGAGATGGTAATTACCGATAGTGTCTTAGGTAGCATATTATCGCTCAATCTTCATGCAGGTCACTCCTGAGCTGATTCTCGGTACAACCGTGGGATTTGCCGCCTCTGCGATGTGGGCAATCTCCGTTGTAGTCTACCGGTCTCAGAGCAAGGAGATACGTCCCCTGGCGATAAGCTCAATCAAGATGTGGGTGGCACTGGCATTCATGTCCATTGTTGTCGTTCTGCCATTTAGACCGTCTCCGTTCCTTGTTCCCATTGAATCTCTGGTCTATCTTGTCCTATCCATCTCCCTCGGTGCCGTCATTGGAGACACAATCTACCTGATAAGCCAAGAGAGAATTGGAGTTTCCTATGCATTTCCAATCGCAATGTCATTCCCCATTCTCACCTATTTTCTAGCAATCCTCTTTCTGGGGGATGTTCTAGTACCTTCAAGGCTATTCGGGACAGTTGTGACTGTGGGCGGCCTCATTCTTATCTCACGTGAGCAGAACAAGGCTGACGAAGATGGCTTGTCAGCCAATCTGGACCCACTAGGGATATCTCTGGCATTTCTGACTATGGTCATGTTCGCCACTGGAACTGTTCTTCTTGAGATTGGTGTAACTGGTGTAGACCCAGTAGATGCCAACTTTGTGAGGGTCCTGTTTGGCTCAGCTGAGTTTGTACCCTTGTTCTTGCTGGCAAGGCATCAAGGAATGCCGATGCCTACGCAACGTGCCGCAAAGATAGTTGCCTTCGCAGGTCTGTTCGGAATGGCCATAGGGTCTCTTCTATACGTATGGATGGTGAAGCTAATTGGAGCTGCAATGGGATCGGTTATCGGATCTACATCTCCGCTATTCGCTGTTCCCATATCCGTACTCTACCTCAAGGAGCGATTAGCCGCGCTTGCAGCCGTTGGCGTGTTAGCCACAGTTATCGGAGTCATGCTGGTCGTTGTTGCTTTCTAGTCAGAAGTCAGCCTGCGGCGGCTAGCTGGACCCAAACCTCGAATATATCACTCCCACGTACGAATCTGACACGGAGTTTTTCGCCCACTCGTTTGCCTAGTATCCTCTTGCGGAGATCCTCCATCCCCTTGATGTCCTCGTCGTCAATCGCGACAATGACATCTCCCGCCTTGAGTCCGGCTTGCGCGGATGGGCCTCTGGGAACTTGAACCAATAGCGCCCCCTCCTCAACGCTGAGTCTGTAGTGGGCTGCCATGCCCTTGTTCAACGTTACCCCCATCACCCCCATCCAGGGGGTCTTGACTGTACCCGTTTCTACTAGTTCGTTGAAGACGGCCTTTATACTATTGACTGCAATCGCGAATCCTATTCCTTGACTGAATGGTATCATAGCTGTGGGCACTCCGATAAGTTTGCCAGAGGAATCCACGAGAGCTCCCCCACTATTACCCGGATTAATCTCTGCAGACGTCTGCACGAGTCCTTCAAGAAACTGATTCCTTCCTTGGATTGTCCTATCGACTGCACTCACCATGCCAAAGGTCACTGTAGTTCCGAGGCCTAGCGGATTCCCTACTGCAATCGCGAACTGACCAACCTTCAATGATTCAGAATCACCCAACTCAATGGCCTTCAGATTCTCAGCCTCGATCTTGAGCACTGCCAGGTCTCTGAGCTTTGATTCTCCAACAACAACAGCCTTGAATTGCCGTCCATCGCTCAGGATGACCTCCACATCTCGGGCCCCGGCGATCACGTGTGCATTGGTGACTACGTAACCCTCTTCAGTCAGGACAACTCCAGATCCTTGCCCTTGGACAGGTACTGGCCGTGAGAGTTGGTCCCGTGCTAGTCTAGTTGTGGCAATGCTAACGACGCTAGGAACGACATTCTCAACCACGTCTACTAGTTTCTTCTCAAACTCCGCAAACATAGTCTTCACTGAGTGATTTACAATCGTTCAGAGTTATTAGTATAATCATCTAGCATTTCGTTGTACGCTGATAGAGTATCGTGTTCGCGGCTGATACAACGATTCTTTGTAAGGACCTTCTTCTCGCTCTGACTGGAGCTCTTTGTACCTGCTCATGCGAAAAGTAGCTGCAAACGTGTGCCCGCTACATAGAAAAGGATGAGGGCAGACAGGGAATAGGCGATGCATCTATGGACTGGATGGACGGAGCAAAGTGCGTTGCTTGTTTGACTTTCGACTTGGACGCTGAAATCTCATGGCGCAACATCCTAAGGCGACACAAGATTGAACGTGACAATCCAGTTGTCTTGTCACTAGGTCAATACGGTCCAAGGGCGGCGGTCCCGCGTCTTCTGAAGCTGCTGAATAGACACAATGTGCGGGCGGGTTTCTTCGTCCCTGGGGAAGTAGCAGAAAGATATCCTTCGACAGTTATGGAAATCTACAGGGATGGACATGAGATTGGGCACCACGGCTATTCTCACAGGAACCCAGCCAGCTGCAGCATACAAGAGGAAAGGGATGAGCTTGAGAAGGGGTTAGCTGCATTGAAGGAGTTGACAGGAGAGAAACCGAGAGGGTACAGAGCCCCGGCCGCGGACATGAGCAGCAACACCTACAAGCTCTTGTCAGAGTATGGACTGATTTACAGTAGCACCATGATGGGAAGCGACCTTCCTTACATTGTTGAAACTGATGGGAAAGAGATTGTTGAGCTTCCCATACGATGGATTCTGGATGATTGGGTCTTCTTTGGGTTCAACTACTTTCCAGCCCTCGAGTATCAGAGCGGCATAAGCAGTCATAGGAAGGTCTTCGAGATATGGTCCGACGAGTTCGATGCGGTCTACGATGAAGGTCTCTACTACATGCTCACCATGCACCCGCAAATAATGGGGGTTCCATCGAGGGCTAAGATGCTTGAGAATCTTATACGACATATGAAGGCAAAGAAGGGGGTATGGTTTGCAACCCCTCTGGAGATTGCTCAGTTCTGGATGGAGAAAGGAGGAGAGTAGCTTTGCAGCGGCTTGTTGGGCGAGTTGCAGTGATTACAGGAGTCGGCGCCGGCATAGGTCGAGCCACGGCCATTTTGTTCTCAAAGGAGGGTGCAAAGATAATAGGCGCAGACATCGATGAACGCCAAGGAGCTGAGGTGATCAAAGCGATAAACGAGGAAGGCGGAAACGCTTCCTTCGTCAGAACTGATGTTTCGGTGAGAAGCGATGTGCAAGATCTAGCGAAAAGAGCTATGGCCCAAGGAGGGGCTGACATTCTTTTCAATAATGCAGGCATCGAGGTTGTCAAGAATCTCGTTGACACCACTGAAGAAGAATGGGACATCTCAGTTGATGTTAACCTCAAATCTGTATTCCTCTGCTGCAAGTACTTCATTCCTCAGATGGTCAAAAAGGGTGGAGGAGTCATCATTAACAACGCTTCTGTTGCTGGTCTTGTAGGTTCATTCTCTGCAGCATACTCGGCTTCAAAGGGAGGCATTATCGGTCTAACCAAAGCCCTTGCGGTTGACTTGGCCCCGGACAATATCCGTGTCAACTGCATCTGTCCGGGAGCGATTGAAACTCCTATGTTGAAGCGGGTGATGGAGAAACAGGGCGACCCCGTGGAGGTTCGCAAGCAGAGATTGTCCAACTATCCAGTCGGTCGATTCGGGGAGCCAGACGAGGTCGCCAATACAGCTCTCTTCCTTGCCTCCAACGAATCCTCATTCGTGACTGGTACGGTAATTGCCGTGGATGGAGGATTTACAGCTCGGTAGTTTCCAGAGAAGAGCTCAAGTATCATTAAATACTCATGCAGATATGGAGCGAGTGTAACTGACAAGACCCACGAGGTAGAGGAAATTGGGACTATCCCCTCGGGAAGACATAGCTCCGGTCATTAGATTGCGCGTACTCATCAATAAAGAGTTGGATGAGGTATGGCAGAGATTCCTTGACCCGCTCACGATGATTCAATGGCTCGGAGATGAAATCAGTGCAGACATCAGGTCGGGAGGGCATATCACGTTTCTGGGACACAGTGCCCCGACCACCTCCGAGATGGGCAATCGGTGGGAGATCAAGGAACTCACAAAGAGAAAAGGAATCTTGTTCGGATGGAATATCCTTGGTTCCGATTCTCTCTTCGTGTTGAGATTTCGTGGGATCAATGGAGGAACATACCTCGAACTCAAACACGGTGCTATTCCGGAGTCTGCAGTGGCCTTTCACCTTCCTGAACACTGGATTGTACTCCTAGCCAATTTCAAGTCTGTAATGGAACTTGGATACGCAGCTCTCAGATTCGACTACTCAGAGTATAGACCCCTTAGAATCACACGATACGACCCCAAAGAAGTAAGGTTGAGTGTTCACATCAAGGCGCCCAGGTCACTTCCTTTTGACTGGTGGACGAATCCTGAGAAGCTTAGACACTTCATAAGGGCTGAACAACCTATAGTCGATCGCCAGTATGCAGGCATCTATACATGGTGGGCTGAAGGCCAGGGGCCGGTGGTCTTCACAAAGATGGAACATGATCAAGAGATAGAGTTCACTTGGGTCTATGGAGATGAGCTTGAAACCAAAGTGAACGTACGCTTTGATGACATAGATGGTGAAACGCTCGTGACTCTGCATCATTTCGGATTCAAGCAGCCTGAAGGCGTGGTCGGATACGATATTGGCTGGGTTGCTCTACTAGCTGAGTTGAAGCTTCTTTGCGAGCTTGGTTC
>JBHLPB010000164.1:4106-5994 GCA_048939905.1 Promethearchaeota archaeon | reverse complement strand
GTTCCGATGTCAGAGTGAAGATATCTTGCCTTAACTCCTGCCTCAATGAGGTACTCGCTCAACATCTCTGCAGTCTTCTTGGTCAACGTTGTAACTAGGACTCTGTTGCCCAATGCAATTGTTCGCTTGAGTTCCCCCAGGAGATCGTCTACTTGACCCACAACGGGGCGGACAACGACCTCTGGGTCGAGAAGCCCTGTTGGTCTAAGCAGCTGCTCTACAATCTGTTGACTGACCCTCCGCTCATATGGGCCGGGGGTGGCTGTTGTGTAGATGACATGCGTCATGTATTGCTCGAACTCGTCAAGCTTGAGAGGTCTGTTGTCAAACGCTGATGGTAGTCTGAATCCGTATTCAACAAGGTTCTCCTTCCTTGAGAGGTCGCCAAAATACATCCCTCGTATCTGTGGCATGGTCATGTGGCTCTCATCGATTATCATCAGGAAGTCGTCGGGAAAGTAGTCCAGGAGTGTGTAGGGCCTCTCTCCTTTGCTCCTTCCATCGATGAAGCGGGAGTAGTTCTCAATTCCCTGGCACATGCCTGTCTCCCTCAGCATCTCTAGGTCGTAGAGCGTCCGACGCTTCAGACGGTCAGCCTCTACGAGCTTGCCCTCTTTCTTGAACCAGTCAACTCGTTCATGCATCTCTTGCTCGATCTCTTCTAGAGACTCGAGGATCCTTTCATGACGGGCAATATGGTGTCGAGCTGGAAAGAGCTCAGTCCACTTCTGGTCGAAAAGCCTTCTTGAAGTGAGTCGATCCATGACTGAGATTCTCTCTACTTTATCTCCGTCCAGCTCAAGCCTCAGATAGTTCTCCCAGGCAGCCGGGACTACATCTATGACATCTCCTCTAGCACGAAAGGATCCAGAGTTCAATTCCATGTCATTGCGGTCAAACTGAAGTGCGACCAAGCGTTCCAAAAGTGTTCGTCGGTCAATCTTGCTGCCGACCTCAACCATTGTACGAAAGTGGTCATACTCTGATGGGTTGCCAACTCCATAGATGCAGGATACAGATGCTACGACGACTACATCACTCCTTGATCTCAGTGAATGAGTGCTGGAGTGTCGAAGCCGTTCTATTTCCCTGTTGATGTCAGCCTCCTTTTCTATGTACATGTCCTTTGAAGGAACATACGCCTCTGGCTGATAGTAGTCGTAGTAGGACACGAAGTACTCGACACCAGCATCCGGGAAGAACTGCCTGTATTCTGAAGCGAGCTGTGCGGCAAGAGTTTTGTTGTGAGAGATGACGAGGGTAGGTTTGTTGTAAGCCTCTATCACATTTGCCATGGTGAAAGTCTTCCCCGAACCAGTTACTCCTAGCAACGTCTGATGTTGAAGGCCGCCCTCGAGACCCTCCACTAGCTGGTCAATTGCCTGTGGTTGGTCCCCGGTGGGCTCGAAGCTAGCAACTAGCTTGAACTCTTCCATCTGCTCTGCCTCGCCTCGTTCGGGCTCACACCTGAACTCAAGTAACTGTTTGGGTAAGTGCCTCGCGGCATTAATGGAGGTGAGCCATCTACTAGGAACTTGCTGCACGACACTGTCTATCTAGACACATGCTGATGACTCGGAGGGATGGTCGAAAGTATCAGGCGAGCCCGGAAAGGTAGCCGAAGAACCCCGATATATCAGTGAAGCTCGGAATTCCCGAGTGGACGTCCACGCCAAATAACATGAGTAAGTGTGTTCTTCAGGTCTCTCAAGAATACGCAACACTCAAAGGTGGGCCTGACAGTCTTGAGAAGTACAGGAGGCCTGAAACGATGTCAGCGAATAGAATCAAGGAATGGCTAGACTCGCTTGAAGTACCATACGAGTTCGATGAGGACATCAAGACATTCAAGACAGACTGGGACGTGGAGGGGAAATCCTGCGAGGTC
>JBHLPB010000164.1:0-4096 GCA_048939905.1 Promethearchaeota archaeon | reverse complement strand
GCAGACCGTTGGATTCTAGTCGCCGTTCGTCTGTTGGACGCGGGCAGCATCTCACCAGACATCAGGGAGAAATTGCTTGCTTTCCTTCTTCAAGAGAACTACGCGCTTGATGATGTGACCTACTCCATGGATGAGAAAGGTAACATATACTCTGAGAATGACATACCTGAGCAAGCTAGCCTAGATGATTTCACCAGCGAATTCAACGCTGTAGTCTTCGGAATGATGAGGTTCTTCGACAACGTTTCAGCCCGATTCGGTCTAGAGCCGTAGAAATCATCGAACCTACCTTTGTCAGGAGCAGATATGCGATCAGAGCTAGTCAGTAGACTCTAGGGGACGTTGGCAGAATCCAAACTGTGAATCGCCTCTAATGCGATCTCAACCATCTTCTTCTCGCCTGCATCGAATTCCTTCAAACGTTGACCCTTGTAGCGATTTTCTCCAGTCACGAGATTCGATCCAACAGTGAGGATTCCCCCCGCCTTCTTTCCAAGGTCAATTGCAGCAATGAGAATGGCGGAAAGCTCCATGTCAAGTGCAACCGCACCTAATCTCGCATATTGCTCATTTAGCTTCGGAGACCGATCTCGCAAGTAGAAATTCTGGCACGTTCGCACGACTCCAGTGTGACACATTGCTCCTGACTTCTTTGCAGATTCTATGAGGGCTAAAAGGACCCCCAAGTCGGGCAGTGCCGGAAACGACAGAGGTGCGTATTCAAGAGTGCATCCCTCATCCCTAATGCAGCCGGACCCGATGATGTTGTCGCCGAGCTGAATTGTTTCCTGAAAAGTCGCGCAGGAACCAATTCTGATAAAAGTATCAGCGCCGATGGCCGCGAGTTCCTCAACAGCAGTGATTGCAGAGAAGCATCCCATTCCAGTAGACATGACAGAAACCGGAACGCTCTTGTAACTCCCTGTGAATGTTAGATACTCTCGATTGAAGGCCTTCTCTTCAGCTTCATCGAACAGGGACGCAGCGATTCTTGCTCTCTCTGGAGGACCAGGAAGCAGAACGTACCTAGCCACATCATCTTCAGTCAGATGCAGATGAGGAACCTTGCCATCAGAATCCCTCATCACTCTCTGATGAGCCATAACTTGACTGTGCCACTTCTCACACTTAAGACCTCCCTAGAAACTACTATGCTGACTGATTGTGAAGAAGGGATACAGCCGCGCCAGGGATTGCCCGATACACCTGCTAGTAGTGCCGCGAGTCAATGGCGGCATCAAACATTGCTACAATATTCTCAGGGGGAACCTCTGATAGAATGTTGTGTACGTTTGAAGCAATGTAGCCGCCACCGGGTTTCAGACAAGCCATATTGTATTTGACCTCCTCGCGAACCTTCTCTGGAGTGCCAAAGGGAAGTGTACTTTGAGTATTGCAGAGACCTCCCCAGAAAGTGATTGAGTGACCAAAGCGGGTCTTCAGGCTACAGGGTTCCATGTCGAATGCTCCGACTTGGACTGGATTCAATGCGTCGTAGCCAATCTCAGAGAAGTGCGGAATGAAGTGAGGAATCGACCCGCATGAGTGGTAGTTGATCTTGATGTCTGCAAGATTGTGTAGCTTCTCCGAGAAACGTTTCTCTATCGGCTTGATAATCGGAACGTACAGCTTCTCCGGGCTCATGATTGGCCCCGTCTGCGCTGCTAGATCACCATTGTTGGATACAATGTCCACGTAGTATTCCTGTCCAAACTTTACCTCGTTCAGGAATGATGTCGCGTAATCTGTCCAATACTTCTCCAGCTCTTCCATCGTGGCTACTATCAACTCGGGGTTCTTCTGCAGGTGCCTCATCGCCTTTGTGAATCCAAACAAGAAAGTCGTATACTCATAGATGCACCCAAGTGGAGGCGTCGCAATGGCATAATCTGTGGTTTGTCTGAGTTTCTTGGCTTGCCCCCGAAGCCCCTTGAGTGGAGTTCTGTCAGTGCCATCCGGCCAGTCATATTCTCGGATGCCTTGAACCGTGGTCACATCGGCCAAGGGATGAATCACTGGATCGTAATAGAGAATCTCATTAACATCCTTCTCCGCGCTGTTGCCCCAAAACACTCCGAACTGATCCCACATTCCTTGAAACTTGCCTGCAACCTCTGGAACATAGTCTTCTGGAACTAGCGTAGACTCGGGACGTATCCAACGTATGTCGGTTTGAAAGCGCTGCAAAAGCTCCTCGCAGGGTAGTGCTGCCTGCTGCAGAAAATCGCAATACTGAATGTTGCTGTCCTCGATCTCAAGGTGTTCCAAGAGGTTGCGATAAGATACAATATGAAGTCCCGACTGATTGCCGCCAAGATCCAGTGGGACCATGTCAGGCACCTGACGATTCAATGCTGTGAGAACGCGCTCTCTGGAGTTCAAGTCAGTATCCTCCTAACTTCTCCACCATTGTCTTGGCAATCTCAATGTTTCGAATTGCAAGGTCCAAGGGTTCCCAAGGCCATTCACATCCGGCAGCGAACATGTACTTTCCACCCGGCTTGCCTTCCTGTATCGTCTTTGTCACCGTATCAGCGACCTCAGACGCAGAATGCAAACGGTTCCCGAGCATCGAAGTGTTTGTGTTTCCTCGGATACAGACTTGACCACCTATTTTCTCCTTTGCTAATGCCATGTCTACTTGATGGTCTATGTCAAGAATAGAGGTTCCAGATTCTGCGACAAGGCGCAGCATGTCTCGCCCGTCTACATCTATGACCGATGAATCGCCGCAGACATGATACAGCACAGGTACGTGATCCGATATTTCACTGAACAGCTGTTGCGTAGGACCAAGGCATGCCTCTTGGTAGCGCTTTGGACCAATCTGCGACACGGCCGAGTCACCAGCTCCAATAATGTCGGCTCCTGCTTCAATCTGCAATTCTGCAAACTCCAGTTGGACCGGGAGAATCCGTTTGAATAGTGCTTTCACACGGTCGTTCCAGTCTTGATGTCGTGCCATCTTGAGTACGTCCATCATTCCAAAGAGACAACAGATTTCGGCAAAGGGAGCTTCTATCCATCCGATAACACACTGCCTGCTTCCTGCCTGGTTTCTGAGTAGTCTTACAGCTTCCACGCGATCCTGAATACGGGCAGCAGTACTGAGGTCAGGCTCCTCAATGCTCTCGAAGTCTTCTAATTTCAGGTAGGTCTTTGCCACCGGGGTATGACCAGAGAAGTCCATTTCAACTCCCCAGGCACTCGCCTCTCGGTAGGCGTCTGTGGAAACATGTACATGGTCAATACTGAATCTCTCCGCACATCTGGTTTGAGCCTCAGCCAAGACAATAGCGTCTTGACAATACACGCTAGAGTAATCAGTGCAATCAATGGCTGCAGCTAGGTGCATTACGAAGGGATTGAAAGGAATCTTCTCGGGTGTACCATCAATGGCTGCAAGTGTCAAATCCCGCGAGGTCATTCCAATCCCACGACTCAGTATTCCAGCGTCCATATGAGTGGTTCTTCGGGCGAACTCTCACCTGAGAATGTGATTCGATCACCCTCGCGAATCAAATCCACATCTTTGCCGTTGACCACTGCCTTGGATACACGCTGCACTTCGTTGGTGGCGAGCTTCACAGCGATTTTCCAGGTGCCTGATGCCGAGGGTGCATATCTGCCGGAGTACCCCCTGTCAGACTTCTTGAAATCAAGCAGTGGAGAAGTGAACGCGTATTTCTCATGAGGCAATGAAGGTGCAAGTTCAACCCCATCGACAGTAAACTCTATTCCCATGAGCTTTGCAGTGGAATAGAGGGGCCAAGCATGTGGGTGCATATTGAAGACAGGGAAGTCTGACCAGCCCACACCCATGAACCCCTCATCCTCAATCTCACCATCAGCTATCGATTCCCCAACTCCCGTCCTCTCTTCGACAATGATGGTGTGACCGGGCCTTTCTGAATGATCCGAGTTGTATGTGTCGGGTCCGCTCCATATGCCGTACCATATCTCAGGATAGACTTCTGCGTGAAACGTAAGGGTGTTCTTCTTCCATTCATCCCACGCTAGCTTCCCGTCTATCAGCGCGAGAGCCCAGATAAGAGTCCCATTGATTGATGGCCAGACCCCTGCGTTTATGCCAACT
>JBHLPB010000163.1:0-6024 GCA_048939905.1 Promethearchaeota archaeon | reverse complement strand
TCCCCGTTGTCAATGGAGTCAACAAACATCTCTTCATAATATGTGAGATCCTCGAATCTTATCCCGGTGTCAGACAACTTCAACGGGTCTGACGAAAGAACCCTGACTGCACCCTTTCGGACACAGGACATCAGAATCATAGAAACCAGCTTCTTTCTGGTCGTGTTCACAAAGAATGCACTCTCTACTGGGTCCAGGTCAGCCACAGTTCCAGGAGTGCCGAAGGTCTGAATCGATATCTCAGGACTCTGATAGACCGAGGTCGTATCATCAGCCTCCCAATGAGCGCCGTAGTGACCTGTGACTCTTCGGTAGCCGGCATAGATGATTCCCACTGCAGCGATACCGGTGAAACCAAACACAAGCACAGCAGGCGGGATCAATGGGGGAATCACTTCACGAATATAGACATCAACGTTCAAGGTGACCCAATCACTCGTGTTCAGATTCGACGCCGAGATTTGAAACGTGATCTGTACGATGGTAGGAATGTTGTCCGGAATGAATCTGTATGCAAGACCAGAGATATCTCCACCGTCGAGGGATCCCAGATAAGTCACGACCTGACCAGATGTCAACGTGAGGTTGTCTGGTACCGACATAGAAACCGTGACATCGTCTAGGGGTGCATCACCGTAGTTGAAGACATCCAGTTCCACTTCAAACTCAGTATTGGCGTCCACGTTGATATTCTGTTCAGTTTCGTAGCCAAGTGCTCCCGGTAGCAGATAAGGCGCAAACCACGACCAGTTGACGTAGTGCCATACTATGAAGTGATCATATGGGTCGAGGTTGTTGTGTTCCAGGCTGACGCTGAAGTATCTAGGATCGGCTGTCGGTGAAGATGGATATGCAAGGGTATTGTTCTCATCAAAGGGGTAGAGCGTTCCGAAGTTGTCCTCCACTCCTTCCCTGTAGTCAGTGATGTAGCCTGCATAGTCGGCGCCCTCCTGTGTTATCCCACCATCACCGGAGATCCATGTCGCATTCATCTCGATCGGGTAGATCACACGAACATTCTGATAGTCAACTGACACCTCCCATTGTACGGGCGACCAGTGAAATACAGCAAGGTCGAGTGTCTTCTCCACGACACGGTTTGTGCTGAAGTATCCGAAGACAACTGTGACATTTTCTCCACTCTGAGTGCGTGGTGTCCAGTCAAGTGCATACCCTGTGGAGCGCGTACCAACAACCAGGTTGTATTTGTTCCCGCCGACCTCGGCATAAGCTCGGTCCGGGTCATAGATGGTACTCTCTTGAATGCCAAGAAGATCAAAGCCACCCAGAGACCCGTCTAGAACAGAGATTGTTATCCAGTACGTGACATTGATTCGTCCATTCGGCAGGACAACAACATCGACGTATATGCTGTCAAGATTGACAACCGGAGATTGACTTGGCGTCGCAGGGGTTGCTCCCACAGGCATTACTACGAAGAGCGTAGCCACGAGAATAACGGCAAACGTCAGTCGGCGATTCAAACCTTAGACTCCCACCATGACAATGTTGGTTTCTGCTCCCATACTGACAACTCTAGTTTCATTCTCCCCTTCTAGCACGAATGACATCCGCTTGGGCAATAGTAAGATTCGAGAGGTCAGCTTTCGCAGCAGCCCATTCCTCAAGGTCTGGAAACTCCTGAATCATCCCACCCCAAACTAGATGGTACACTCTCTTCAGTATCACAGTGGCGTTTGTTTCCTTACCTAGATACTCGAAGAAGGCCTTCACTGTCGCAGGTGTCTGTTCTGACATGTCTTCGGGAATATCAGTCCCGAAGCCCGCGAAAGCCACTTCGAGTTCTCTTAGAACATCCATTCGCTCCCGGATGCCTGCAGCAATCACAGGGAGATCGATGTCAAACGCGCTGAAAGTCATGGTAAGCTTCTTCTTGCTTATCGTTCCATAAGGTAGCGTGGTTTCACCAGAACTCATTCAGTACACCCCTTGATGGTGCTCTGGAGCTATTCAAACAAGGATGTTGATAAGCCTTTCAGCTGACCGAGTGTGCAGTGCTAGACACGAACCCTTAAGATGGCAGAATCGTTTTTGGCACGAGATGTCCCATCCGCAGTACGACTTTAGCTTTCAGGACCTGAAATGGGTGGACACCTTCATGGAAGAAGTGAAGGAGTTCTTCTTTGTGCGGCCAGAGGACAACCTCTTGATTCTCAGACCGAACAAAGTCATGCATCTAAATGAAACAGGTATGACGATGCTCAAGATGCTTCTGGATGGCACTTCCACCAGGGATGTCGTGAGACACTTCGTCGAAAACTTCGGAGCCAGCAAGCAAGTCGTATTGAACGACTTGGCGGCGTTTGTGGATGATCTTCGGAACATGACCATAGGGAATCTGAACATATACTCATACAAGACCGCAAAGATAGTACCCTTTGGCACTGGCGAGATCAGATATCCTGTGCTAAGTGAGATTGCTCTCACATATCGGTGTAACAACAAGTGTAGGTTCTGCTACGCTTATGCACCATACCGTGAATCTAGAGAGATGAACACAACTGAAGTCAAACGGGTCATTGACATGATTGTCGACGATGCTCACGTTCCAAGCCTATCATTCACTGGGGGGGAGCCAACTCTTCGGGATGACCTGTTCGAACTGATTGCCTATGCCAGAGGAAAGGGGCTCCGTGTAAACCTCATAACAAATGGACGAAGATGCGCGGACAAGGACTATGTACAAAGGTTGGTCGAGGCTGGACTGAACAGTGCCCAAGTATCAATCGAAGGTCCTACAGCTGACGTGCATGACTATATTGTGGGGGTGCCCGGCTCGTTTGATCAGACTGCCCAAGGGATTATAAACCTCAGAGAAACCGACATCTACACACACTGTAACACCACTATATGCAGGCCCAACGTGGAGCACCTCGATACACTTGTTGACTTCTTGGCTGATGACCTTCATCTGTCCTACTTCAGTATGAACATGGTGATTTACACAGGGACCGCGGCCAAGCTTCGCGATGAACTTAAGATTACATATGCGGAGATTGGTGACATAGTGAAACGTGTCAAGAAGAGGGCCAACAAGAAAGGAATCCAGTTTGTCTGGTATGCGCCCACGCCGGTCTGTTTGTTTAACCCCATTGCTCACGGGCTTGGCGCAAAGAGCTGCGCATGTTGCGACGGCTTGCTTTCAGTTGATGCAGAGGGGGGACTGTTGCCTTGCTCAAGCTTCAGTGAGTCTGTGGGGAATCTGCTGCAGGATGGATTCGAGAAGGTCTGGAACAACAGGGCCTCGAAGTTCTGGCGCGCCAAGGACTTCGCACCCGAGGGTTGCAGAGTCTGCAAGCACTTTGACTATTGTACCGGTGCCTGCCCGCTCTACTGGGATGTTCATGGATTTGAGGAGATAAGGGAATACTGGCCAAGGAAGAGTAGAGTCGGTAGCAAGCTTGACGAGATAAGGCTGAATCTTCGAAGGAGGATTAGGGGCGACCAACGAGGAATCACCTAGCTTCAAGCCATGATAGCGCAGGAACGGTTTTTTAGAGATACAACCATGGGATTCCCATGCGTGTTTCGGACCTGATGACGCCGGCCACTCTCTTAGACTATGATAGATTGAAAGCCAACATTAGGTTCATGTCAGCTAGAGCGCGAGATAACGGCGTGTCGCTTCGCCCCCACATCAAGACTCACAAGTGTCTTGAAGTCGCAGAGCTCCAGAAGAACTTTGGTGCATCTGGCATAACGGCGTCGACCATTGGAGAAGCACAGCATTTTGCCAGAAACGGATTCAAGGATATCACCCTCGCAGTGCCCCTAGCAAAGGACAAGATGCCAACAATCAAGCAGCTCGCAGTACGAGCTGACCTCAAGATTCTCGTAGATCATTCCACCACGGTGAGCCAACTCATCTCAGCCCTGAAAGGTACCAAGATGGAACTCGATGTACTGGTAAAGGTGGACTGCGCCTATGGCAGAAGCGGCGTCGATCCTGGCAAGCGTTCCTCTATCAGACTGGTGGAAAGAATCAGCAAGGCCCGTAGGCTACGATTTGCGGGTCTTCTCACTCATGGCGGTCACTCTTACTCTGCAACATCAGAAGAGGGGATAGTCAAGGCCGCAGACGAGGAGAGCCAGGCCGTTCTTCAATTTGCAGGCCTGCTTAGAAAGGAGAATCCCAATCTGGCCCCGGAAACAATAAGCATTGGTTCCACGCCCACAATGATGGTCCGTGATGTCATTCCAGACGGCATAACTGAAATTCGCCCTGGAAACTACGTCTTCTTCGATTATACGCAAGTGGCCTTGGGTATATGTAGGGCCTACAATTGTGCACTTACGGTGCTAACAAGTGTGATTGGTGCCTTCAAAGACAGGCTGATTGTAGATGCAGGAGCCACAGCTCTTTCCATGGATGCGGGACCCACACACATCCATCCTGATTGTGGTTATGGCAAAGTGTTCTCTGACTACGAGGAGGGGGATTTTGCAAAGAGCACAGCAATCACAAGCCTATCCCAAGAACACGGGAAGATCACCTTGGGATCTAACTCATCCTTGAAGAAGACGAAACCGGGAACAAGATTGAGGATACTCCCCAATCACTCATGCCTGACCGCCAACCTGACCGATGAGTACTATGTCACTAGTGGGGCCGAGGTAATAGACATATGGAACGTGTATCGACGGAGAATTGTCACCTAACGTATTAGATGCTTCTCAATTCGTCACTTCTCAAGCCGGTTCACGTTGAAATGGCCACAATATGGGCAGTACTCCTCTTCACCCGGCAGGATGGGAAAAGGCAGTCTGGCGCCACAGTTCTTGCAGGCAGTGAGAGCCTTGGGCAGTTGCTCTACCGCTTCAGACGTGAAAGCCACCCTCGAATTCTTGTCGATGGTTCCGCGGAACTTACCATCTTGTGAGAGTTTCTCCAGTGCCTCAACTATCTGGTTGTCAGTCGCGTTGGTGACATTTGAAATCTGATCAAAGGTCATCCTTCTCTGAGCATGCAGTAGATGCAATAGGCTCTCCTCGAGTGACACAGCACCAGGACTCACAATCTCATTGGCTCTTGCGTCGAGATATACCAAAGGCAATCTACGCCTCGCGAGTTTCTCAGCTGCGTCCGTAACGTCAGTGGGAGAAACTGTAAGCTCCCTTGCCAAGGCGTCTACACCAATCCGTCCTTCGCGCTGAACAATCGGGATTAGTTTTTCTGCCAAATCACCGACTCGAGCGGCACGCGATCCCTTCATCAGTAGCCAGAGTCCGATAGCTAGCTCCGGAAGTCCTAGGATTGCCCATGCGATGATGCCAGATGTAATCATTAGCTCTAGTGTGCCGCCGACATCGACTGTCGACCTATAGACTAGATAGGTCATGGCGCCACTCGCAACCACCAATATCAGCCCAAGAAGCTGAGAAAGACGAGGATTCATGCTGAAAAGCCTCCGTTTCGACAGTTTCAGAGGTGTCAATTATACATTGCGCACCAGTGCAGAGCCGAGGTTGATTGACACTACGGTGTATGACGGGGGCATCATAGGAGGGGATTTACGACAGAATGTTTTAATAAGAGAGAAAGTCATGGAACCGAGTACTAGACCCTGAAAGGACGTGTAAAAGACCGTGACGATTGACCGCGAGGGTGCGACATCAGCTATCATTTTGCATTTTACCGAGGGAAAACCTGTTGAGTTTCCAGCCGAGTTTGTGGCGGACATCGGGGAGAAAGCGGCTCTGACAGTTTTGCATCACAAGGACAGGGTCATGAAGATATTCCCGGTTTCCAGCGATGACATCTACCTGCTTCGAATCGAGATTAGTGATCTCTCTAGGAACTTCTTGAAGCAGTTGAACTTTGCTTTCAACGACGCCAAGCTGAGTGACATCATCTTCACAACAGGGGTGTGTCTCAGGGGCGAGAAGTGTTACTATGAGTGCTACTTTGTACCAGACCAATTGGTCATAACACTCAAGGAGCTTGAGGACAGCCTGAAGAAGATACCTGGCGTATCAAGGGTAGTCCTACGCAAGGTAGACTAG
>JBHLPB010000162.1:0-6063 GCA_048939905.1 Promethearchaeota archaeon | reverse complement strand
AATACAGAGCATGGGAATGAAACCGAGGGTTGTACATCACGAGGTCGGAGAGGCTCAGCAGGAGATTGAGATTGACTACGATGATGTACGGAAAATGGCAGATTACATTCTCATCTTCAAGAATCTCACTAGAACCGTGGCACGGAGTCAAGACATTGATGTGACATTCATGCCAAAGCCCTTTGAAGGTGCCGCTGGAAATGGTCTGCACTGTCATCTTCAGCTTTGGGATGGAGATCAGAACCTTTTCGGAAAGGACGAACACGACCTACTGTCTGATACTGCGAGACATTTCATCGCAGGCCTTCTTGAACATGCCCCAGCTATCACCGCCATAGCAAACCCCACCATCAACTCGTACAAGAGAATGGTTCCGCACCATGAGGCACCCGTGTATATCACCTGGGGCTTCAGGAACCGGACTGCTCTCATCAGAGTGCCTCTCTTTCAGGACGCACAGAAAGCCTCTGCGGAGTTCAGATCACCAGACGCAACGACGAATCCATACCTTCTATTCTCGGCGATTATCGCGGCAGGAATGGTTGGAGTAGAACGCAAACTGGAGCCCCCAGAGGCTCAAGATCGAGACATATTCAGTCTGACGGATGACCAACTTGTGAAGAGGGGGATTGTGACGCTACCCGGGTCTCTTGGCAAGGCTCTTGACATTCTTGAGAGGAATGATGTGATTCGGGAGGCGCTTGGCTCCGAACTGCTTGACACATTCATAAGAGTCAAGCGAGAGGAGTGGAGAGAGTACGCCAATGAGGTGGTTACGGACTGGGAATGGAGGAAGTACCACTCATACTAACGACTTCTGAAGTAGCTGCTCAATCTGTCAAATGCCTCATCTACAGCTTCTGGAGTTAGAGGACCAATTGAGATTCGAATGTGTCCTTCTCCTGTGGCCCCGAAGACACTTCCTGGAAGGACAAGCATCTTTGTGGCTTGAAGAATGTCAAAGACGAGTGAACGAGTATCCGAGCACTCCTTCACTTGTGGAAACAGGTAGAACGTTCCCGCAGTTCGCCTAGCTTCAAGTTGCTCGATCTCTGCGAGTCGAAGATACGCCAAATCCCTCAAGTGACCCAGTCGTTCAATCTCTGACTCCACCTCATTCATACCGTGCTTCAGTATCTCTAACGCAAGTATCTGTCCAGGAGTTGGAGCACAGATAGTCAAGGTGTCTTGCACCTTGAGGAACTCATCAACAAAGGCGGGGGATCCGACCACAAAGCCGACTCGCCAGCCGGTCATCCCAAATACCTTGGAGAAGCTGCCGAGCGTCACGACTCGGTCTGTTGCATCAGCCCGAGACCGAGGGCTGTAGTGAGATAGACCATCATACACTAGTCTTGCATAGGTTTCATCCGAGATGAGCAAGAGGTTCTTGTCAATGCATATGTCCACAATGGCATCAATGGTTCCTTGCTCATATACTGCGCCGGTTGGATTATTCGGCGACACCAGGTAGATTGCACAGGTATCGTCGTCAACTGTTTCCTCGATCGCCTCAGGGCGAGGTTGAAACTCATCATCCACAGGCACCTCCTTCACGTGGCCTCCGGCAAGACGTGCTCCCATGACAGAGTTGAAGTAATAAGGAGATGGCATGACAACGTTCTTGCCGTGTGCCATGGCCGTGAACAGAGTTCCAGTAAACGCCTGATTCGCTCCTGCTGTGATGACTACCTCACTATGCGGATCAACTTGCATATTCCAATTCTGTCGCAAGTAAAGAGCAAGCTCTTCGCGGAGTTCCAATTGACCTTGGTCAGGAGTGTATCTATGCGTAGAAGGGTGAAGCAGGCGTCTTCCAAGAGCATTGAGGGCTTCCGTCGGTGGAATGTGTCCTGGAAGCCCCTGTCCCAGGTTCAAGAAGTCGGGGGAATCAACATGCTTCTGGGCTGCCTCAATCAGCTTCACGATTGGGGGAGGCATGATCCCCTCTGTTCGAAATCTCATTCTGGAACACCGTCAGTAGCACGCGTTCAGTTGTTCACATTGCTCTAGGTCTGATAAAGGCATATTGGCGTCCCTGTGGAGTTATCCTGGGACCTGTCATGAGTGCCGACTCATGTCAAGCTTAATATTGTAGATGACTCTTCCAACCTCGAGGTTCGCAGCTCATGGATGAAACGTGTGACGCAAAAGTACTGGGTTCACCTGAAGCTCAGGTTGTTCAGACAAAGGAATTCGAGATGGAGCAACCCCTACTCGTGTGTTGTTTTCCGTCCGCAGGTGTAATAGGCACAATCGCTGCAAACACGCTCATAGATCAGTTCAAGATGGAAGAAGTGGCTCACTTAAGGTCCAGATACATGCCATCGGCGGCCATCTTTTTGGATGGTCTTCTACGACACCCATTTCGTATCTATGCGGAACCTGCCAGGAACTTGATTGTAGTGACAGCTGAACTCCCCGTGGCTGAGGACGGTCTCTACATTGTTAGCTCCGCACTATTGGACTGGGCTGCTAGCGTAGGAGTCAAAGAAACCGTGGTATTGGATGGCATTCCTGTCCAGGGAATACCTCACAACCGCAAGGTGTTGTATGCTGCGGAACAAGAGAAGCTGGCCGAGTTGGAGAAGGACGGGAATCTGGAGATACTTCAGAAGGGAATAATAACAGGAATTGCAGGGTCAATCCTCTCAGAGACTTTGTGCAGAGCGATGGTCGGTTTTGCGCTCCTCACGCCTGCTATTCCAGTGATGCCGGATCCTGAGGGTGCGGTCCAGCTACTTGAAGCACTCAACAGACTATACAAAGTGGGAGTTAATGTCGAAGAACTCAAAGAAAGCGCGGAACAAGTCAGAAGAAAGATGGAAGAAGTGGCTCAGCAAGTGGAGGGTATGCGGCGACAGCAACCAAGCATATCCCAAAGAGGGTATGAGCGGTTGTATGCGTGAATAATCGATACGTTCAAGCTGAGAAACGTAGGGCACCTAGTCAGTGCATTTTTCATATGCTTCCTTGGCACCCTCGGCGTTTCGCTCTCCTACCTTTCCAGGCCATTTCTCTTTGATTACTTCTTGGACTGTCTCCAACTTGACAAGGCCAGTTGCCTTGGCGAAAGCACCAAGCATCGTTGTGTTAACAACCGGAAGTCCAGCCACGAGGAGATTGTGTTTTAGAGCGATTCCTGTCCCGTCGTATGTGAATATATGTCCTCGAGGAAGCTTCAGTTCAGAAGGACTCTTCGAGATGTTCACTATCACCTTGCCCTCCTCCTTGAGCCCTTCAGTGACATCGATGAGATCGATAATCCCTGGGTCAAGCACCGCAACTATGTCGGGTTCATAGATTTGGCTTCGCACATTTATGGGCGAATGAGATATTCTAGTGAACGCTTTCACTGGTGCCCCACGACGTTCAGCCCCGAAGTATGGAAATGCCTGTACTCCTTCATAGCCATCGATGTAAGCGGCCTTGGCAAGGAGTTCTGCTGAAGTCACTCCACCTTGACCGCCGCGACCATGCCAACGAATCTCAATCAGTTTGACCAGCTCCCAATACTCACATCGGGTCGACATGTGGCCCACATCGGGAAGATAAAGGACTTTCGTTAATACTATATGATACTCCAAGCGTCGTGAGCGGCATTACAGAGAGTGGTTGGACACATGGACGAACACATCAAGGCGAATATGGAGAACTGGGATGAGCGAGTTGACGTCCACAAGGATAGTAAGTTCTACGATGTAGAGGGATTCTTGAAGGGAAACCAGACGCTGGACCCGATTGAGTTGGAAGAGGTGGGTGAAGTGACTGACAAGTCACTCCTACATCTGATGTGTCATTTCGGATTAGATACGCTCTCCTGGGCCAGGCTTGGTGCCGTGGCCACTGGAGTGGATTTCTCTGAGAAAGCGATAGAACTAGCTGAGGATTTGAGAGAGCAGATTGGCGTAGATGCTCGCTTCATTGCTTCTGACATATACAAGCTCCCTGATGTTCTCGACGATGAATTTGATATCGTCTTCACTTCCGGTGGCGTTTTGACCTGGTTGCCAGACCTTGACAAGTGGGCGAAGGTTGTTGCCCGCTACGTGAGACGTGGCGGCTTCTTCTACATACGCGAGTTCCATCCTGCTTCTTACGTGTTTGATGATGACGAGGGAGTCGAAGAACTAAGACTGAGATACCCCTACTTTCCGTCTGGTCCAATGAAGTTTGAAGACGGGGGCACCTACACAGACTCGTCTAGCGATATGAAGAGTGGAGTTACATATGAGTGGAGCCACAGCCTGTCTGAGATTATCAATTCCATAATAGATGCGGGCCTGAGAGTGGATTTCTTCAACGAGTTTCCATTCACGACCTGGCGAGAGCTTCCTTTCATGGTTCAGCGGGATGATGGAAGATGGGTTCTCCCCGCAAACCAAGACAGCCTCCCATTGATGTTCTCTCTTAAGGCTAGTAAACTCTAAGGTGTTCCTACGTAGAACGGGCTTTGATTACCCTGACAACGCCTTCCGCAGAGTTCGCTGCCTGCTGAAGTCCCACGCCAGATCCAGCAGTGTCTGTTCCGACTATGTATAGTCCTTTGATGGGAGTTTCGGGTCCTGGTCGGTCCAAATCAGTCTGACCGGGGATGAGAGCTGCTCTTGTGGCATATGACGTCTGTACATGCTCCATCTCGATATGCTTCAGGACTTCTCCGTGGTATTCCTTCAGACCGTTGCTCTTGACTGCATTGACCATCTCTTCTGTCGTGCGACCCTCATGGAGGATTGTAGCAATACCCAGCAGCTCTTTTCCTGAAGGGGCGCATGAAGGGTCAAACGACGAGAGTGATATCATCCATGTTTCTGGTCTGGGATGCACTATTACTCGTGACTTGCGATCGCCAATTACAACCTCATCAAGGCCAAGCCAGATTGTAACACCCTGAGTGACTCTCATCTGGCTCCACCTCTCGAAGAACTGAACCACCGCGGGGCGTTCAGATGCGACAATCTTGGGCATTGACCAGAGAGGTATGTTGCTAATCACCAAGTCGTGTTCCAGCTCTGTTCCGTTGACCTCCAGACGCAGAGTGTATCCTCCTTTCTCAAAGATCTGCTTCACAGGAGCGTTCAGAATATACTCACCGTTGATGGCGTCGCAAACACGGTCTACCAAGCTTTGCATTCCGCCGATGGCGATTCCTTCATCGTACTCATCGGTCCCAAAGACGAGTCTTCGTGCTGATTGAATCTTGCTGCTTTCCCTGTCTGTATCCTTTAATGTGCGCAAAGCCTCATACGCTGATGCTTCGTCGATTGACACTCCAGCCGCCATGTAGATCGCGCTCTGCATAACATCAAGCATTACCTCGTTTGTTGCGCCCCTTGACTCCATGAACTCTCGAAATGTGATGTCCTTATGCTGCTTCATCTCCTCGAGATTCATCGTCTTGATTTTGGCTCCAATTCTGGCCAGACTAAGACGGCCACGCGCTCCAGTGAGGGGCCACCTTAGAGTTTCACCTATACTTGAAGGAATCGTTCCGACTCTGTCATGAACTCGAAAGTGCCAACCCTCATGCAAGACAAACTCTGGAGGAGGGTCCAGATGGGCCTTCAAGAAGCGGACGAAGGCACCTCTCTTGACTCGAGTCACAACATGCAGGCCTTGATCAACACGGAAATCATCAACCCAATATCCATGCCATACTCCACCGAGTCGCTTCGCTTGATCGAGAACCAGCACTCTCTTGCCTTCAGCAGTGAGAGCAAGAGAAGTCAAGAGACCTCCTGCACCGCCTCCAGCGACAATAGCGTCATAGTCTGAGGGCTCAACTCGGTCTAGGGTTGTTTCACGCATGTTGGACTCGAAACAGGCCTTGAGTCGTACCTACTTAAGGCTGTCCGCTTAGGACGCGTGCCACATAATCATTAATTCAGAGAATCTCCACTGTTCGTGTCTTGTGTGATGACTCGTACGCTGCATCCACAATCCTGTGCGCAGCAATGGCATCTAGAAAGCCTGGAGAGGGGTCTCGGTCAGACTGAATCGCCTTGATGAATGCATAACTGATTGCAGAGAACCTCTCCGTGCCAACTGTCGCCAGAGCATCAT
>JBHLPB010000007.1:0-24359 GCA_048939905.1 Promethearchaeota archaeon | reverse complement strand
GTGCCGGGAGTGTTTCTTGGTGTCACCTACGCGAAGAACGTGGCGGATTCAGTGAACCAGGCGAGAGGCGCGGCCAGTGAAGCTGCTGTGCCATTGAATCTCGGGACCGTAGAGATTGAACTGGAAACCGCTGACGTTGACCAAGAGCTTTGCGTGGGATGCGACCTATGCCATTACTCCGAGATCTGTCCGTATGATGCTGTGTCCATGATTGAAGTAGAGCCGGGAGTGAAGAAGAGCGTTACAGATGAGATGAAGTGCGAAGGTTGTGGTGCTTGCACAGCAATCTGTCCAACCGGCGCACGCGATCTCAGATGGTGGCGTGAGCATAGTTTCCTAGAGCAGATAGAAGAGATGCTCAGGGAGTGAACTGCATGGTCACTCTACAAGGCCTGCGTGCCGGCTGGATCGTGCTTAACGACCTTTTGGGAGAGCTACGTAGCAAGGATGTATTCATCCCCGACCTTACATACGCGGATCTCCGTAACTCGAAGATGGTGATTGAATACCTCTCGAGCTTCGAGAATGACATCAAAGTCACCGACCATGCAGATGAGAGACTAAGATTGGAGATGGAAACCAAGATTCTCAGACTTCGAGAAACTCTGTTGGTCTGGGCTGAAGAGCGTGCAGGCGTGGAATACAGAGGACAATGGGAGGAGCGCTTCCAGAGAGCGATTGAAGGGCAGACTCCTACGAAGGCCACAGAAAGGACTCCAATCTCAGACATTCCGCGGGACAAAGAGGTCAGCTTCTTCCGAATCAAGCTGCCAGAGGACATTCCAGTGGAGGTTGTTTCCGAGATTGCCGAGGACTGCGAGGTTCTGATTTTGCTTGATGGTGACAGGCACCTTCAGGTGAGTGGGAAGAAGGACTGCGTCCGGGACGCCATGCAACGCCTTGGTGAGATCTTCTATGGGCAGAGCAAGTTCACGAAACGGGGGTCTTCCACCTAGATTCCCAGGATGTCTGCAATGGGGTCGAGTGCGATTCTGTTTAGCTCCAGGCCCAAGGGCTCCTGGTCGATACCCATGGCAAGTCCAAGGACTTGAGTGACAAACAGGGCAGGTAGCTCGAGGGACTCTCCGTTCTCATCCTTCATTCCGATGAGCTGCACGTCGAACTGTGTATGGCATGCGGGGCAGTTCGTCACCAAACAGTTCGCGGTTGCATCTCTCGCAGAAATCATCTTGTCTCTTAGCACGCTTGTGGCAATCTCCTCGCTTGCGATGAGAAGTGGAGAACCGCAACATGAGAGCTTGAAACCCCATGGCACGCTCTTCGCACCGGTCAGTTCAAGGAGCTCGTCCACCTTCTTCGGGAGCTCAGGATCATCAAAACCGGCGACATTCGAAGGGCGAATCAGGTGGCACCCCGGATGGAATGCAATACGTAGACCGTCAAGTGGTTTCACAATCTTCGAGCTGATTTCGTCCTTAAGTTCGTAGAGGACCTCAACAAGGTGTCGAATCTTTGCCTTCCCGGTATACTCCAGTCCTAGGGGCTTCAGAGTGGCGTTGACCTTCTTGCGATAGGATTCATCATCATGGAGAACATGGTCAGTGTCCTTGAGTGAGCCAAAGCATCCATTACACGGAGTTAGTATGTCATGTCCACGATTCTCAGCAAGGGCTATGTTGCGCCCTGAAAGGGCCAGCCAGCTATTCTCGTCGATAGACTTCAGAACAACTGTTCCACAACAAGACGCCCCGTCAAAGTCAATCAGCTTGATGCCAATCTCTTTTGCAAGTGCACGCATCGAGGACTCATAGTTGTTGAACCTGTTAGGGATGGCACAACCAAGGAACACCTCATAGCTCTGCGCCATCTCAATCGTCCTCCTTGAGTTTCATCAGCCCGGTCTTGTCGAGCATCTTCCTTGTGTCCTCAACGTTGAGCTCAGGTACATCACCCAGCTCCAAGTCCTCTCGTTCCCATTCGGTAGGCTCATACAATCGTCCTTGGTCATAGAGTGACTTTCTGGCTGCAATATACCCAGGAGGGGTGATATCCTTCTTGAAAGCCATGTTCTTCACTCCGAAGATGATGTCCGTGATGTCAATTCCCTGTGGGCAACGCTCTTGACAGGTATAGCATGTAGTGCACAGCCAGACCATGTCCGTTTCTAGGACCTCCTTGAGTCCAAACAGAAGCATCCGCATCAGTTCATGGACCTGAATGTTGACTTTGTCGCTAACAGGACACCCTGCACTGCACTTGGAACACTGGAAGCATGTCGTAAGGTCCTTGCCTCCAAGAAGATTGGATACCTCCTTAGTGAACTCCGCGTCAAGCGCTTCGAACTTCTTACCGTCGAAGGATTTGAACTGGCCCCACGTTTCTGTCATGTCAGCGCCTCCTCGGTCTTAGGGGACTCGGGCCTAGTTTGTCAGCCAGCTCGGACAGCTTCTTCACGGTTTCAGCCCAAATCGGCCCCTCGCTTGCACTGATCTGTGTGAACTGCAGGCGTTCGGGTTCAAGGCCTGCTTTTTCAACAATCTTCTTTGCAATGGCAAAACGTCGTTCAAAGGAGATGTTCCCGTCGACGTAGTGGCAGTCTCCGAAGTGACATCCGGAGATCCAGACCATGTCGGCACCCAGCCTGAAGGCTTCTAGAATGTGCGTGACACTCACACGACCAGTGCACATGACCCGGATGTCGCGCACGGTACTGGGTTGCTGTAGCCTGGCTACACCCGCGTTGTCGGCTCCGGCGTAGGAACACCAATTGCACACTATCGTCAAGAGTCGGGGCTCATTGGCAGGCATGTCTTCGAGAGCAGAACGAATCTGCGAGAGTATCTGGTCGTCGGTGAAGTGCTTCATGGTAATGGCGCCGGCAGGGCATCCAGCACCACATTTACCACAACCTGCACAAAGAACGGGATTGGAAACCGCATAGTCGCTCCCACCATCTCCAGGAACAACTTCAATCGCATTATAGACACAGTTAATCTCACAGGTTCCGCAGCCCACGCATACCTCGGGGTCTACAACGGACACAATTGCCTCAGCCTTGCGAATTCCACTGACGAGAGGAACCAGAGCCCTTGAAGCGGCGCCCCGTCCCTGTGCGATGGACTCGGCGATTGTCTTGGGTGCCGTTGCGGTTCCCGCCACAAAGACACCATCAGTCTGGAAATCAACTGGTCTGAGCTTGGGATGTGCCTCCATGAAGAAGCCAGACATATTCAGTGGGACTTTGAACAGCTCGGATATCTGCTTGTTCTTCTCCCTTGGAATCATCGCTGATGAGAGGACTACATGATCGACATCAAGCAAAAGCTCTGCTCCAAGTACTTGGTCCATCACTTCTAGTCGTAGAGACTTCCCTTTCCCTTTCTTCACGACTGGAGGGGAGTTCTTGTCAAACCTGATGAATACAACGCCCTTCTTACGAGCCTCACGATACATGTCTTCGCCATCATAAGAGACCCTGAGGTCTCTGTATACATGGAAGACTCGAGAATTCGGATACTTTTCGAGCAGCTCAAGAGTGTGCTCAAGTGCGACTGTACAACAGATGCCAGAACACCAAGTCCGTGCTCCCTCAAGTGATTCTTCCTCGCGGGAGCCTACACAATGAATCACTGCAAAGGTCTCTCCGTCTGAGATGTCCTCAGCAGCATCTAGTTTCCGATTGAACTCAGCCTCGGTCACTACGTTGTCAAGCTTATTCAGACCATAGAGTCCCTTCTCCACTAGCTGCGTGGCTCCGGTTGCCACGATAACTATACCCACCTTCACTTCCTGCTTCTTCTTCTCGGTTCTAATGGTGACATCAAAGTCGCCAATGGAACCCTTCGCGTCAGCCACCTCGGAATTCAAGAGTAGTTCGATGTTGGGATTGCCAGTGACAGTCGCCTCGAACTCATGCACAATTTCGGTACTAGATCTATGGCCAGAATTGACAGTGCGCAGCTCATTCAGGAAACCGCCTACCTTGTCATCCTTCTCTACGAGTAGCACCTTGAAACCTTTCTGCGCGATAAGATCGGCTGCAGCCATGCCAGACACCCCGGCCCCAATCACAAGCACTGTGGGCTCTATCTTTGTCACAGCCTCCTCTTGGGCCTCAAGAAGCTTGGCACGGGCTACTGACATCCTTACTAGGTCATTTGCCTTTGCTGTCGCCTCATCTTTCGCGGCCTGATGAACCCACGAGCAGTGTTCTCGGATGTTTGCAAGCTCGAAGAGATACTTGTTGAGTCCAGCCTCTTCAATCGTGGCTCTGAATAGGGGTTCATGTGTTCGGGGTGTACATGAAGCCACCACCACACGGTTGAGATTGTGTTCTTTGATGGCCGCCTTGATTACATCTTGCGCATCTGATGAGCATGAATAGAGAAGATTCTCTGAATAGACCACTCCTGGGAGTGTGCTGGCATACTCGGTTACTTGAGCCACATCCACCGTTCCAGCGATGTTGATTCCACAGGAGCAGACGATGACACCAATTCTGGGTTCTGCTGCCATGAGCTCAAAGTCTGTTTCGGTCAATGCCTCAGTTTCAACAGCCTCAGGCAGCGTGATGTCAAGAGCAGCCATAGCCGCGGCAGCACTTCCTTGAGCGACAGAGTCCGGGATGTCCTTAGGTTGGTTGCAGGCACCGCACATATGGACGCCGGGTACACCAGTCTGAACAGACTCCAGTCCATCATCGATTCCGGCGATGAACCCGTACTTGTCAACTTCAATGCCTAGTTTCTCCATCAACTCAGGGTTTCTGCTAGGAACCATCGCAGGGCAGAGTACGACAAGGTCATAGTTGTCATCCAAGACCTCGTGTCCCTTTGCATCGCTGTGCCGAACGACGAGGTTCTGCGTCAGAGGATCCTCGATTATATGGCTTGGTAATCCCTTGACGTATTTGATGGCGTACTCAGTTTCCCCCCGTACGATAAACTCCTCGAACCCCTTTCCAAATGCCCTCATGTCGTTATACAGTATGTCAATGTGAACCTGGGGAGTATGCTCCTTTGTGATTATGGCCTCCTTTGTAGCGTATGTACAGCAAATCCGTGAACAGTAAGCGCAGTGGTTCACATCACGACTGCCCACGCATTGGATGAAGGCAATCCGGTGGGGCTCTCTTCCATCGGATGGGCGCATGACCACGCCGCCGGTTGGTCCGCTTGCTGACACCATGCGCTCGTACTCCAGCGCCGTCACCACATTTGCGAAGCGACCATAGCCGTATTCAGGAACACTTGATGCGTCCAGCAGGTCGTATCCCGTTGCAACAATGATTGAGCCTGCGTTGATTTCGACAGTTTCATCAGGAATGTCAAAGTCAATCGCCTCAGCCTTGCAGGTCTTGGCACAGGTCATGCACTCGATACAGTTCTCTATGTCAATCGTTGCTATGTTGGGCACTGCTTGAGGAAACGGGATGTATGCTGCCTTTCTCATCTTGAGACCCATGTCATACTCGTTGGGAACCTCAATAGGGCAGACTCTCTCGCAGTCACCGCAACCAGTGCATTTGTCCGAATCGACCCTACGTGTTCGCTTCAAGACCTTTACAGTGAAGCTCCCGCGCTCCCCGGCAACATCAGAAACCTCGGAATAACCTAGAATCTCTATGTTTGGGTGGCGTGAACAGTCTACCATCCATGGTCCCTGAATGCACATGGAACAATCCAACGTAGGGAAGGTCTTGTCAAGTTGAGACATATGACCTCCGATAGATGGGAGTCTTTCGACCAAGTAGACCTTGACGCCCATTTCAGCAAGATCGAGTGCAGCACGCATTCCTGCAATCCCTGCACCAATTATGACAACAGGTCTTGTAGTAGACTCAGCCATTCCTACGTACACTCCGAGGCGTCAATGCGCCTCGGTTGAAACGGATGATAAAACGTTTGTTGTACGACTAACGCACCAAGCACTTCCACATGGCCTAGGACGGCTTGCCAATGATTCTCGGGCTCTTGGGAAATAAGGCTCTCTCAATCCTGATGGCACGAACGGGACACTGGAACTCGCACGCAGTGCAATCAATACACCTCTTTGGGCTGACAATCTCTGCCTTCTTCACCATCACATCAATCTCCCAGACTCCCCTGGGACACACATTCAGACAGTCTTGACACCCGGTACAGGCTTCATAGTCGTAGATTATCATCTGTATCACCTCAAAAGACTCCCAGTGGGAAGTAGACTCCCAGAGCGAACAGAATCACAAGAGTTCCCAGACCTGCTATGATATCCCTGATCATCTGATCTTCTCCCAAATAGGGTGTGGCCCCTCCCCAGTTGAATCCGACAAAGAGTGACAGTCCCAGAACTGTCAATCCGCTTGTGTCAAGTAGACCTCGATCAGGAACAACCAGAAAGTATTCGATGGTAGGTAGCCATGAGAGAAGTATCAAGGGCAGTATCTTCAAGACGAGAAGAGCAAGCAGACCCGTGACGAGTCCTCTTACATAACCCGACGTTGTTGGGATGAAAGGATCAGCTATTGCCATGAAGGTTCCAAGCACCCAAGCCCCGAGTACGATATACAGCAGATTACTCCACCAGTAGCCAAACCACGCTGCAAGGAGCCCACCAAGACCGGCAAGTAGCCAGAAGAGTGGTGTCATCACGAGGAACATGACAGTTTCAAACACGAGGTGAGCCGTGTTGCATTCCAGCCTAGTATTGAGGTCGAAGCTCACTGTACTACTTTCTCGTGTCTTCTCTAGCTCATTATCGATGAAATCTCCGACGTCAACGATATCCACGGGCCCAAAGGTGGCCTTCCACCCATTGTCGGCTAGGACCGCCTTTGAAACAGAGCTTGCTATCAGCTGTGGCAGGATTAAGTTTCGATGTGTAACCACCTCCGCGAGACTGGTCTGGTCGATTGCATCGAGCACTGAATCCGTATTGACATGTCCACCTCTGCTCCCGCACCAGACGTTGATTCCCCGTCCATCGACAACAAGCAAGTGGCATCTCAGATTGCCCTCCTCTATTGCTTCTCGAACTCTATAGGACGTCAAATAGTAGTCAGTGGTTACAAGTATAGGCGACTCAGAGTCTGCCCCATTGAATGAGAAAAGACCTTGCTCCGACCTGAGAGCAAGTCTAGGCCACATCAGCTGGGCTCCCAATAGACAGGCGTAGTATCTCCACCCCTTCTCCACTCATCTCACCTCTGCAACGTAGAGCTCTAGCAAACCTCCCAAGAATCGAACTCGGTATTTGGGTGTGATGCCTGCAGCTTTCATAGCGCGTATAATCTCATGAACAGGATGTGGTTTCAATTGACTTAACTTTGCTGCAATCCTGTAGCTTAGTCCACGTATCAGGGAAAAGAAGCCACCTATAGTCCTTCCAGCAGGAAGCCCCTCAGTGCCAATAGCTATTCTTCCTCCTGTGACTGCCACTCTCCTCGCCTCAGACAAGAACCTCGCCAGGTTGTCAGACTGAAGCTCGCTTGCCACAAGCGTACTGACCACGAGGTCAAAGGAATCGTCGTGGAGCTTCAGCTCAGTGACATCGCCATGCTGGAAGTCAATACGTCGACCAAGATTGTGATTTCGGGAGCGCTCCCTAGCGACATCCAGCATCCGCTCATTCATGTCGATTCCCACTCCACGAAGGCCCCGTCGGCCAGCCTCTATGAGTAGCGTACCCGTTCCACAGCCCAGGTCCAGAACAGATCCTCTTCTTGGTAGGACCTCGTTGACAATATAGCTTCGGAGTCTTCTGTCTTGACCAAGTGTGAGCAAAGATATCCATCTGTCATACTGTTTGGTTGCCCTCTCCTCTGAAAGTCGCATCAGTATGGTTGCCATTACAACTCGCTTCGACACTACTGAGCCGTTGTGGTATTTCAGGATGTTGAATCAGTTACGTCTCGTGAAGCTGGAGAGGTTTGGCGCCAATGTTTGGAAGTTACGCTTTGGAACCGATGAGAATATGTATTACGTAGACAACGTCCCAAACGGGACGCAGGATGAAGTGCACGAGACTCTATACAAGAGCGATTCTTCACAGAACAAAATCGAGGAATCGGTGTGAAGAGCCTTGTGATCTCTCGAAAGTCAGAGTCGTTCTTCCCGGTCATACTAAGAAGTAGAAACAACTTCACCTGGTTGCTTTCTCCTTCGTGTTTCAGCAAGTCCCCGTCCTGCGGTAACTACTAGCCTTTTCCACCAGTTGCGAAACGTTCTGAATAGTCATAAAGTTTCTATCTGCGAATTGAGGTCTATTATTGCGTCTTTCTTGCGCACTTTAGCAATCTGCTTCAGCTTCATTATATACACTAGTGAGAAGCCGGTTATTGGTGATTAAATGAAGCGCCACAATGTGTTAAGATACGCAGCATTGCTCGCATTCTTCATGTTGCTTCTGATTCCGATTGGCTTCGTCACTGCACAGGGTGAGGCCACCATAGCAGATGACGATAGCACGACGGGGGAGGAGCCGGAGAACGAGCATGAAGATGAGCACGAACCGGAACACTATACGGATGACGACGATAACGTGTGGATCCAGACTGACATTCTGACTGTCAAGCTGGAAGACGATGAACCATCTTTCGAGTATTGGTACACCACAGATACCAACGGAAGCCACGCCAAGTTCGAAGTCAGTTATCGGATGATTGTGGAGTTCGAAGATTCCAATAGTGATGGAGTCTATCAAGTCAACGAAACAATCTCGTTTGTGCCGCTTTCTGCCTTTGAGTGGAGCATCCTGACTGGTGCTGTGACAGACGGCCTAGGACGCAACACGGAGGTCTATGCATCATACACCAAGGGTGGTCTCAGCGGTGAAAGCGAATGGGAAGATGATTGGTTGCCCTGCTGTGAAGAAGAGGAAGAGGACCACGAACATCAGAATGGTCTGAACTTCACTTCGTATGAGGGAATGACTGTGCAATTCTATTCCCATCTCTACATGAAGGACTACAATGGAACCGTCACCGATGACGAAGGTGTCAAGGCCAACTACACCGTCATGGGAGGCGTGGAACTCAAGGTCGACATTGAGATAGGGAATTTCCCCTTTGTTTCCGAGACTTCCAAGATTGCAGTCCTGACTGAGCTTGAGGAAGACCTCGCGGAGGACAGCGATGAACACAATCATCACTTCCGATTGCACGAGGATGACGGCGACGACGACCACGACTCAGAAGAGGTAATGGAGCACGTTGGTGAGGAATTCGAGGAAAGGGATGAGGACAATGATGGATTTGATGACGACATCCAGGGGTTGTCCCTAGTCGAGAGTTCGACCGATACCACCAGGGGCTTCTACCGGTGGTTGGACAAAGCAGTCATCAGCTTCCCAAATGGTACAAACGTTGCAGTGGATGTGGGTGCATCCTACTGGACAGACGGTGAGGAGCTGCTGCTATTCACAGCCTATCCCAACTTCGATGGAGGCTCGCTTCTCCATGACCCATCAATGGGAGTGATCGAAGGGTTTGCCCCCTCTGGAGGGATGGTGCCGCTAAGTGAGACTGCCGTCATTCTTATTGTGGGTGGTGGTTTGCTCGCAGTTGCGGGACTAGTCATAAGACTCAGACGTAGTTGAACAGAGTTGGAGGGAGGTGACTCCCTCTTCCTCTGTCTTTTGTACCTACCATAGGTTTATTGAGTATACTAGATTGACTCGACATGGAAGGGACTGCTGAAGATGACTGTCAGGAAGAAAAGAAACCTCATCCTGTTCACAGGACTGATTCTTCCTGTGCTGCTGTTTGGCTTCCTCGTGGCAGTCCGTGGACAGCCGACTTCACAGCAGGTGACACTAAGCAACATGATGATTGTTGCGGAGTTGGGGCTGAATTGCACCACCGAGATATCGGTCGAGGCTGACGTTTCCAACAAGGGGCCTGCATCATTGGACTATTTTGATTTGAGAATGGACGTTCGGAGTCTAGAAGTTTCCGCGAGCTTGCTTGACAGCGCTAATGTTGATACGATGCTCATCCCTGAGGACAGATACACAGTGCTCCGGGTGTATCCCGTTTCATCACTCCTTCCAAATCAGTCGATGCACCTTGATCTTGGCTTTACCACTGACACACTCCAACAGCGAGCAGGTGAGACAGGTACAGATTCAGCCTGCATAAACCACTTCATCTACTACATCCGCCCTCTCAACGAGATTCAAAACCTTACGTTCAGAACAGCCCTGCCGCCCCATGCTACTTTGGAAGCAGATGCCGCGGCCCCGCTCTTCCCACTCCCAACGAGCAATCACACAGACGGTAGCCGGCTGGTCTTTACGTGGGAATCATCAGTTCTATACCCCGGGCAAGAGCTTGCATTCATAGTGAAGTATCAGGTACCGATTGGAGTTCTTGATACACAGACTGTTGACACATACCTACCCCTCTTTGTAGCATTGGCTGCTGTTGGAGGTGCGATCACAGTCTTGGGTATTGAAAGGCTGCCAAGGGTGATTCGATTAGTAGGGAATAGAAAGACGCCGACAATAAGGGTGGTTTCAAACCAAGAACAGAATGTGCTCTCGCTGCTCGAACGGAAGGGAGGGTCTTGTCCACAGAGAGAAATCTACAGGGAACTGAACCTGTCTCAATCTATGGCAAGCATGATACTGAACTCTCTGGAGGAGCGAGGTCTAATCAAGAGGTTTAGGGATGGCAGGGAGAACGTGGTCCACAAGATTGACCAATGAACGTGAGCTTAGCACATTCAACTTCTAATCCGAGACCGCAGCATCGTCAACTTGCTTTCTCTCGATACCAAGTCGCTCCCAGTTCGGCGCATTCTTCCTCATCTGATACTGTAGGTGAGTGGCCAGACCGAACTCCTCGGGCTCATGACCGAACGCAAGAGCTAGCAACTCTGCAACATGCATCACATCAAAATGGTACTCAGCATCGAAGTACTTCTGAATCTCCACTTGGCCTAGGTCAAGCTGGAGCTCACAGAAAGGACAGGGAGTCACAATGATTTCCGCTCCGCCAGCCTCCATCAAGCTCTCGAACTTCTGCTTCGTAAAGTCCAATGCAACCTTGACGTCTGCAGTCCGAACTGCGCCTCCTGCACCGCAACAGATCAGCTCGTCCTTGTAGGGAACATACTTGGCACCAGATGTTTCACAGAGTTCTCGGAAGATATGGGGTCTCTCAGAGTCATCCTTCTTCTTGATGAGTTTGGGTCGCATCCAATGACAGCCTGGATGTAACGCCATTCGGACTCCCTCAAGAGGACGAGTCACTGTCTTTCTTATCTTCTCTAGGCCAGCTACGTTGTAAAGCGCATCTACATAGTGAGTGACCTCAGATGTGCCCTTGAACTCTCTACCGATTTCCGCCAAGTTCTCATTGACCGCCGCTCTGAGCTCCTCGTCATGTTTCAACTCATAATCGGCGTCCCACAGGCTTGCAAAGCATCCATTACAGCCAGTGGTGATTGGATGGCCGCCTTCCTCGGCAATGGTCACGTTGCGTGCGGCGATTGTGGCCCAAGTGACTCTATCGAATGAACCGAATACGCCGGGAGCTGGACAGCAGGTTGCACCTTCCATGTCTAAGAGTTCCATTCCAAGGTCCTCAAACACGAGATTGATTGCCTTTTCCACACTAGGGTAACGGTGTGGTATGACACAACCAAGAAAGTGATAGAACTTCGGAGTCTTTGGCATTCAATCTCACTCCTTCTTTGCCTTGGCCGCCTCTTCGGCCTTCTTCTTCTGTTCCTCCAAGTACTCCTCATAACCGATGAGATCCTCGAACCCACTTTTCTTCGTAATCTTCCGTATCTCTTCAATTGCCCATGGGTTGCTACTCGCGTTGGGTGGTCTGGCCTCGAGGCCGACTTTCTCCCGGAGCTTCTCCCAGGACTCCTTGTCAAGTGGAACAGCGTGCCCTTCCTCGACCACCTTTGCTGCCACCTTCTGATGTGGGGCTAACATGTAGCCCTCCGCCACAGCAACATTTCTGATGGCCTTAATCACATCGGTGGGCTTGACATCTTGAGGGCATCTGTCAGTACACGTATAGCATGTAGTACAATACCAGAGCTCCGGCGCAGAGATGACCTGTTCCTTCAAGCCAAGCAGGGCCTTCCTTATTATGCCCCGGACTAAGTAGTTGGTACGGGCTCCGGCAGGGCAACTGCCACTACAAGTGCCACACTGATAGCAGTTCTGGATGTTTGGACCACCTGTCTTCTTAATCATGTCAACGAATTCCGGGTCGAACTCATCGATCACGATTGCGGGTTTCTCTTCTGCGCTGGTCAAACTGTAACACCGACTCTTCGCGGTGCTTGAATTTCAGACTTAAATCCGTTATCAATGGGTCGTTTCGCACCTGAGGCAAAGACTCATCCGCCTGGACTCCAGAGATAACTCCATGCTGTGCCCGAAACATTCGGACAGTGGGAGAATAGTGTCGAGGACAATAGGACATTGCTCCTTATGCCTCGAATCAGACAAATCAGTCCTGGAAACTGCAGTACGTAGGCACGAAACCCTACGAGAATCAGAACGACTTGTTCCTGCTATCCCAGCGGCAGGGGCAATAGTATGTCCAGACTGTGGTAATCACTGCCGACTGGATGAGGGAGATGTTGGGTACTGTAATCTAAGAGTCGTCAAAGAGGGGAGAATTGCACATAGATTTGAGGGGAGAGCTATTGTGTCGTGGTATTTCGACCCACTTCCCACAAATTGCGTTGCTGATTGGGTCTGCCCAGTCACCAAAGGGGATTCAACATTCGATCTCTCTCGAAGACTGAACAACCTGGCAGTCTTCTATGGGTCATGCAATTCTGACTGCCTGTTCTGCCAGAACACTAGCTATAGAGAGATGATGGCAAGAGGCAGTCCCTTGATGACGGCTGGGGAACTCGCCTCAGTTGCCAACGATAGAACTGCTTGCGTCTGCTATTTCGGTGGAGATCCTGCCTGCAACCCGGTCCACTCCTTAGAAACGTCAAGACTACTCTGTCAGAGTAGACAAGTCAAGGTGTGTTACGAAACCAATGGGAACATCTCTTCAAAGTGGCTAGGTCCAATTGCCGACATTGTGAAAGAGAGTGGAGGCACCTTGAAATTCGATCTGAAGGCGGTCACTCCTCAGATCTACACGGGCCTGACAGGTGTATCGAACAAAGCCGTGCTTGCCAACTTCGAGAAGCTTGCCAAGACGGGAAAATCACGAGAGAATGAGTTTCTAGTTGTGAGCATCCTCCTAGTGCCAGGTTATATCGGCGTTTCTGAACTGACACGACTGGCGCAATTCATTGCCGATCTAGACCCCACAATACCCACTGCACTACTGGGTTTCAGCCCTCATCACGCGATGTCCGACTTGCCACGTACAAGCAGGGCCCACGCGGAAGCCGCAAAGACTGTTGCTACCGAAGTGGGACTTACTAATGTGAGAATCGGCAATTTCGGGCTACTTTCGAGTGCCAACTACTCCTATGAATAGACGGACGAAATCGGGCGCAAGACCAAGGCTTATATCCGCCGAAATAAGGCGTCCATAATACCCGAAGCAGCTAGGGGTTCTTCTATGAATGAATCACCTTTGGATGCAATAGATTCCGAAGACATTGACCCCCATTTTGCAGACAAACTGGTGGATGCCGGCATTGACAGGATTCGTACCTGCATCCAGTGTGGAGTATGTTCTGCAGTGTGTCCCAGCGGCAGGAGAACAGCATTTCGGACCCGTGAAACTATGCGGAAGGCCGTACTCGGGCTCAAGGACGAAGTTCTGTCCAGTGAGGATCTCTGGTTGTGTTCGACTTGTTTCACCTGTCTTGAGAGATGTCCCAGGGAAATCAAGGTCACAGATGCCATTGTGATCATGAGAAACATGGCCGTGGAGGAGGGGTACATGCTTCCGCAACATCGCAAAGCATCAAAGAAACTGCTCACATCCGGCCATCTTGTGCCTATAGATAGAACCAACCGTAAAACACGCAAGGAACTTGGACTTGATGAGTTACCCCCTACCACACATTCGAATGAGCAGGCGCTAGAGGAAGTCAAGAAGGTCATGAAGAAGACCGGGTTCAAGACCCTCATCGAAGGGGAAGCCAAGGAGGAAGTCTGACATGACCAAGGTTCAGAAGTACTCATTGTTCCTGGGTTGCGTAATGCCCAACAGATTTCCGAATCTGGAAAAGAGCATCAGAGTGGTACTTCCTAGGCTTGGGATAGAGCTTGAAGATCTAGAGGGTGCTAGTTGCTGTCCCGCGCCCGGTGTGATTAGGTCCTTCGATGAACCCACATGGTTGGCATTGGCCGCTAGGAATCTTGCATTGGCGGAGGATGCGGGAAATGACATCATTACTGGCTGCAACGGCTGTTATGCGACGTTCAAGGAAGCACTAGAAGAAGTCCAAAATCATCCCAAGAAGCTTAGAGAAGTCAGGAGAATCCTCAAGGATGTGGGAGTCAGATTCAAAGCAAAGACCAATGCGAAACACATCATCGAGGTCTTGTCAGAGATTGGGGCTGAGAGAATCAGGGAACTGGTCACACTTCCTCTAAGTGGAGTAAGAGTAGGAGTCCACTACGGATGCCACTTGCTGAAACCGAGTAAGAACCGGCCATGGAAACAGACACAGAAGCATTCGTTCTTGGATGAGCTTGTTGAGGCCACTGGAGCAGAGAGTATTGAATACAAGGACAAGGACATGTGCTGCGGAGCGGGAGGCGGCGTGAGAGCAGGACAGGCTGCCCTAAGCGTGGACTTTGCGAGAGAGAAGCTTGACAACTTGATTGCGGCAAAAGTTGACTGCATAATCAATGTCTGTTCATTCTGTCATCTTCAATACGAGCTGGCTCAGCCACAGCTCAATGATGAAACAGGCACTAAGATATACCAAATCCCGGTAGTCTACTATACTCAGTTGCTCGGTCTTGCGCTCGGAATCGAACCGGATGAGCTTGGATTGGGCAAGCACGTTGTGGATACCAAGCCTCTTCTCGCAAGAATCAGCAGATGATACTTCATTTTCTTGAGTCCCCCAAGGTAAGGCTCATATAGCTCTGCGTTTCGCCCATGCGCAGGGCGACAAGAGACTGTGTTCTTTGAGCCCCATAATCACCAGCTACCGTTCGAAAGACCCCTGTCAGTGTCCCAGGAGAACGCTTTGATGGCAACTGCTCGAAAGCCAATCACACCAAAACCTCCGCGCACTCGACAGAAGGTACTCGTGATACTTGAGGAACAATGCAAACAGTGCAACCTCTGTGTGGAGTTCTGTCCGAAGGACGTGCTCTGCATCAACATGTCGAAGTATAATCGAACGGGGTACCATCCAGTTACTGCATGTGACATCGATGCATGCGTCAACTGTGAGTTCTGCGAGAGGGTATGCCCAGACATGGCGATCTTCTTAGCAGAAAAGGAAGAAGCCAGAAAGGCATACGATACTGGCGCGATGGAAGAAGGAACGGTGATTCCTGAGTTCGAGAAAGAAGCGAAGGAGAGGAGCTAGATGCCCAAACGTGTAATGTTCACAATGGGTGACATAGCTTGCGCAGAAGGTGCGCTGAGTGCCGGATGTCGCTACTTCGGTGGATACCCAATCACTCCCGCCACTGAGATTGCTGAATGGATGTCCATGAGAATGCCCGAAGTCGGAGGAGCATACGTTCAGTATGAAGATGAGATTGCCTCCATAACCAGCGTAATCGGTGCGTCTTGGACAGGAGCCAAGGCGATGACGGCCACATCAGGCCCAGGAGTTAGCCTGATGCTCGAGGCCGTGGGACTTGCTGTCATGACCGAAACACCTCTTGTATTGGTAAACATCATGCGCGGAGGCCCAAGCACCGGACAGCCCACAAAGGGGCAACAGGGGGATGTCATGCAGCCGAAATGGGGAAGTCATGGTGACTATCAGATAATCGCCCTTACACCAGCCTCCGTGCAAGAGATGTTTGACCAGACGGTTCAAGCCTTCAATCTATCCGAGAGATACAGGACTCCGGTCTTCGTCCTTGCTGACGAAACAGTTGGTCACATGCGAGAACGTCTGATAATACCAAGCGAGAAGGAACTCAAGCTTGAGTACAGGAAGCTACCTACGGTCGATCCCTCGGAGTACCTCCCGTTCAAGCCCGACGAGGATCTTGTGCCACCAATGGCGCTGCTCGGTTCAAAGTATCAGTTCTATGCCACTGGACTGACCCATGATGAACGAGGCTACCCCAGTGACAAAGAAGATATTCAGATTGAGCTCGTCACGAGACTGAGCGACAAGATTCTGAAGAACGCTGACAAGATAATAGACGTTGAGGAATTCATGCTTGATGATGCCAAGATTGTGGTCATAGCATATGGTACTCCTTCGCGTAGTGCCAAGAGAGCCATCAAAGACGCTCGCGAGGAAGGTATCAAGGTTGGAATGCTCAGACTCAAGACAGTCTGGCCATTCCCTGAGGAACACATAGCGAGATTGGCTTCTCAGGCTGACAACATTGTTGTTGCTGAGCAGAATCTAGGGCAGATGTACTACATGGTCAAGGCCGCGGCCTCGCCCACACCAGTACACCTGATGACAAAGCCTGCGGGCGTGCCTCAACTACCGCAAGAAATCTTGGAGAAGATTAGACAAATCAAATCAGGGTAGGCCTGCTCTCACACTTGGCTTCTTATCACTGCTCGGTCAAATGCCCTAGAAAAGCCACTCACTGATTCGTCGGGCGATTAGCTCAAAGGCCTTGTTCACGTTCTTGTCCAGTCTGACAGACGTTTCAAGATAGTCCATCTCGAGCCGCTTTGCCATATTCTGGCCATCTTCCTCTGAAACGACCCTCTCAACAACCAAGTCGGTCTTGTTTCCAACTAGAATGGCTTGGTATTCATCCACATGCCTGTCGACCTCTTTCTTCCAGTCGGGTACGTCATCCAGCGACTCCCAAGACGTTGTGTCGTACATGAATATGACACCTTGAGTCCCGCTGTAGTAGTTCCCTCGAACTCGTTCTAGGAAGTCCTGTGAGCCCAAATCCCAAATCTGCAGGTTCACAAGGTTGTCGTCAATCTTCATCTTCTTGTACGCAAAGCCCGTTCCAAGCGTGGGGGAATAGTGTTCACGGAAGGCACCAGTCGAGTAACGTATGATTATGCTTGTCTTCCCGACTGACGCGGACCCGACTGTGACGACTTTGAAAAGATAAGACGGACTCATTCTAGCCATCCCACTGTTTTGCTTGTAACTATGTTGAGATTTCTTAGATAATGGTTGTTCAGACGGATGAACCTTCTTTGATGGCCAGAGTAGGACAGGTTTCTCTAGAAGGTAATCTCCTTGGGCAGCGACACTCCAAGTTGTCTTGAAAGAATCAATAGGGTCAATCTGGATGCGTGTCCTAGTTTTGAGTACTCTGTCATTAGACGGTCAATGCTCTCCGCCTTTTGCCAGCCAACCCAGAAGTCAGGAGGGACATCTGTCAGTGGGACTCCAGCGGTCGTGCAGATTCTGGAAATGCGTTCCTGACCGTGAATGACTTGTCCCCTTGTGACAAGAAGGTACGCAAGCTCCTCCGCACCGTCGTTTACCGATGCTTCCAACGACCCGGTTCTGATAACACGAGGTTGAGAAAATACCTCAGTGCTCAATGTTTCTAGCCAGAAAGAGAACTCCTCAAGACCTCTCAAGTCTCGCGCCGCATATCGGCTGACAATTCGATCATGGAATTCCTCTGCTACGATGGCAATGAACACATAGAGGTTCTCTCTCTCCAATGCGGCTACGAACTGCGCTAGTATCTTCATCCATTCTCCATAGAGGAGCATGAGTCTGCGATAGCTGAGACCCTCCAACAGCTTGAAGTCAAAGTCGACCGCCCAGCTATTGTCAACAAAATGGAGCTGTCCCAGAGTTTCAGGTGTGACACTCCTGTCCACAACAGATCGCATGGCTTGTGCAGCCTGAGCTCGGTTTATGTCTTCGGCCACCCGCACGGATATTTCGAGAGCCTGCTTGACGAGAAGAATCCGACGTTTCTCTGAAGATAATGTTTCGATGACGTCATCCTCTAGTAGATGATCCAACATCCTGAGTACTTGTCTCTCGTCATACGACCCTCCGAGCTCAGCGACCATTTCCCGGACGGTTCGTCTTCCATCCATTAGCCCAGCCAAGCGAGGTAGGACTTCCGCCATCTCAGGATGTAGACGTCGTAGATTCTGTGTTTCTATTGAGTCCGCTTGGATATAGCGCAAAAAGGGAGTCTTCGCACCCACAAAGTCATCAAAACTGAGCATGTTTCTAAATCGAATGACCCGATGGGCCCACAACCTAGACATTTCCGTGAGCATCTCACTCTTCGAGAACCCACTTGCGTTTCTGATTTCTTTCACGCTTCTTGACCCGTCGATGAATGGTGCTATCGTGGTGCTGATTGCAGTCAGCATATCTGGACTGGTAGTGAAGTACGGTATCCATGAGTCCGGGAGATCTTCAAGAGAGAGGTTCTTCATGACTCTTTCTCCAAACGACTCATAGTAGGCATCTTCGAAAGATGAACCGGGCTCGATGGACTTGGCAGCTGGAAGCCACTCAAGCTCAAACTCCGCAAGCAGAGTGTTCAATAGGTCCATGATTTCTGAACTCAGCCTTTTGGAACCAACGGCAATCAGATTGGTTTCTACTCCCTTCAATACTGAGAACACTCGCGGCCCATAGTCGAGATGAAAAGAAGGCTCACTCTCTACAAAGAGTTCATCGGAGAACATGTCAAGTGCGGTAAAGAAGATGGATGCCTGACCAGGATCCATCCCGAATGCGCGAGGATCGAGTTGCATGTAGAATCTGGTACTGCCTGCCTTGTCCGTAATCAGAATGGCCTCTATAGCATGACCAGTAGCCGTCAATTCGACCCACACGTACGAAAAACTTGTCGAGAATGAATATTAGCATTCTTCGGGGAAAGGTGGCGAATTCTGGTGCTCACTTTGCGAGGCCAGACCTCAACTTGGGGGGTCCTCATCAACAACTCTTTTATCCTGAAGGGCAGGAGAACGCGATGGAGGCGTGCCCTTGACCGAAACTGTCCCGACGCTCAAGCATCCCATGTCTAAGTATATTCGGGAAGACCGTCAACCATGGATTTTCTGCAGCGGCTGCTCAGTTGGAGTTGTCACCCAGATGATTGCCCGAGCAGTTGATAATCTGGGAATCGACTTCCACAAGGTGGTTGTAGTTTCCGGCATCGGGTGCACAGGTAGGATTTCGGGATACTTCAAGACAGGCACATATCACACAACACATGGTAGAGCAATCGCATTCGCCGAGGGAGTGAAGATTGCTAATCCCGAACTAGAGGTCATCGTGGTTAGCGGCGACGGGGACATAGCGGCGATTGGAGGAAATCACCTCATTCACGCTTGCCGACGCAATATTGACATGACGATTGTTTGCGTTAACAACTTCAATTATGGAATGACCGGAGGACAGTTTGGGCCCACAACTGAACACGAGGCGTATTCACAGACCAGCCCGCGACCCATTGGGAATCCAGAGCATCCCTTTAACCTTGTACAACTTGCAGCATCCTCTGGAGCCACATACGTGGCCCGCTGGACCGCTGTACAGGCCCGCCGTGCGACTAAGTCGATTGAGAAGGGAATCCAGAAGGATGGCCTGTCCTTCGTGGAGATTGTAGGTGCCTGTCCGACAGAGTATGGAAGAATGAACAGGCTTGGTGACGGCTTGGAGATGCACAAACATTTGCTCGAAGTTGCCGACATTCAAAATGGTCTTCCTCCACATGAGGCAGAGCTAGACTACGAATCTAGGATTGTCTGCGGCGAGTTTGTTGATATCGTGAAGCCCGAGTACACTGCGGTTCTCAAGCAAATGCACGAGAAGCTCAAGGAGTGAGTGACTTGAGTGATTACGAATCGAGCAGATACGAAATCAGAATCGGTGGATTCGGCGGCCAAGGAGTGGTCACCATGGCCGTAGTCATGGGTGAAACAGCTTCTTTGGTTGACAAGAAACACGTTGTGCAGACACAGTCATATGGTCCTGAGGCACGTGGAGGCGCTAGCAAGAGCGAGCTCGTCATTAGCGATGAGGAAGTTGATTATCCAAAGGTCTTGGAACCTGATGTCTTCATAGCGATGAGTCGAGCCGCATATCTTGAGTATATCGATGGTTTGAAGGAGAATGGCATCCTGATTGTAGACGAAGACTTGGTTGATGTTGAAGGCGATCTCCCACAAGGTGTCAAAGTCTACAAGGTTCCTGCAACGCGAATTGCCGACGAGGAAGTGGGCAACAAGCAGACGACCAATGTCGTGATGATTGGTGCGTTTGCAGCCATAACGAAGATGTTGTCGGTGAGCGGGCTGAAGAAGAGAATCAAGGAACGCTGGCCAAGGTTTGAAGAGCTCAACCTCAAGGCACTTGAACTAGGCATGAAAGCTGGTAGAAAGGCGTTGACGGCTAGCAAATAGGCCGAGTCCGCCAATCTTATTATTGCACGGGCTTCAGGTCCCGTCATGATATCATCACCTTTGGAGAACTGGCACTTTCTGGTTGGTGAATGGCGAGGATACTCCAAGGACCAGTTCGGCGGAGAGGGGTTGATTGAAACTTCAAGCCTCTTCACATTGGAGATGAATGCCAGATACCTGATGTCTGTGCACGAGGCACGCAAGGAGGGATCTCTTGAGAATCAGAGTATGGCACTCATGTTCTATGATACACGCAACGGTAGGTTTCTCCGAAAGACATTCTTCTCATACGGGTTTGTGAACAACGAAGTGGAGTACGAGAGCACCGACTCTGAGATTCGTTTTGAGATTACATCCGAGCCGACTCCTGAGGACTTTGATAAGATGAGGTGGAGGTCCTACATCTGTAAGATTTCAGATAACGAGGTGAGAATGGGTTTGGAGTCTGCCATTGAGGGAGAAAATCCCGTCAGTTACGGTGAAACGATTATGGAACGCGTGAAGTAATTCAATCGTCAATCTTGTTGGCCTCTAAGAGCAATGATGGCTGCGCCCAAGGCGCCAGTCAACTGAGGACTCTCTGGAAGCCACAGTTCTTGACCGAGCTGTTTCGAAAGGTAATGACGAAAAGCTGGGTTCAGTGCGACACCGCCAGTGACACCGACAGGCGAAACAACTCCAACGCGTTTGGACAACGAACCTATCTTCGACGCCATTGAAAGGTGGACTCCTGCAGCAATGTCTGATGCCGACTCGCCTGAACCAATACGCCCAATCACCTCGCTCTCTGCAAAGACTGTGCAAGTACTGCTAATCGTAGAGGGCGAAGATGATTTCAATGCCAATGGGCCAAGTTCATCCATTGACACCTCAAGGACACGGGCCATGACCTCGAGGAAGCGACCGGTTCCGGCCGAGCATTTGTCATTGAGCTCGAAGTCCTCTGGTCTTCCGTTCTGACCAATCCGGATGACCTTCGAATCCTGACCCCCGACATCAACTAGTAGACGAATCTCCGGGTTTAGTGAGTGGACTCCTACGCTGTGACACGTGATTTCAGTGACAGTCTTGAATGCAAGTTCTACGATGCTCCGCCCATACCCAGTACCGATGATTCGACAGTCGCCAGGGTTGACTCCAGACTCGGTAGAGAGCTGCTTCAGGAGTTGCTCCACAGCTTTTGGTGCAGACGCTCCTGTGTTCTGAAGGTGTGATGCCAAGACTCTCTCAGAGGAGTCTATGAGAACTCCCTTTGTCGTAGTAGAACCAACGTCTATGCCAATTCCGAGAGTCCCCTTGCTCACCGCTTTGTCACCCTATACAAACATCTCAAGCAATGCGTCTACACGAGTCTGCACCTGGGCGTCATTGAAGAGTCGACTATCTACCATGTCACCCTCTATCACCACACCAGGGACGCCGGTCCTCTCTGTCACCATTTCCTTGGATACAAGCTGACCTAGAGAGTACCTCTTGCAGGAACGAACGGAGAACATCACAAATCCGTCTAGGTCATAGTCTTTGATTAGCTCACACATCTTGTCCACCTTCGCCTCTAGCCCCTTATTCAGATAGACATTGGAGTAGACATCAACGACGCCATCAAGAATCGAAGCTATATCGGAACCTTCGACCGCTCCAGACCAAGCGTGGGTGTACGTATCTGCAGGGAACCCAACTCCTCTTGCAGCCAGTTGATTGAAGAACCTGAGCGTGAACCACGGAGGAATGTTGTCCCAAAGTAGACGGGTTTGCTCATCACGAATCGCACCGACGCCTCCTTTGACACGCTCTTCGACCTCGGCTAGGAGTACTTCATAGAACTCTACGCAGTGTTCCATCCCGCGACTTGAAACAACTGGTGCCATCGTCAGAAATCTGTCTGCGCAGTTCAGAGGACTTGGTTTGTTGGCACAGGCCTTCAGTACCTTAGTCCAAAGACGAATTGCCTGGGATGAAAGGTCGGCCACTTTGGTAGCCTTCTCGTTTTCCAGCTTGGTGTTGAATGTGTCCGCTAGAAACTCTACCAAGCGGTCAACGCCGCGTCGCACATAGGCGCGATGGTGGGGCAACTGCTCACCCTCAAGAGGCGGAGTATCAAGTAGAAACACGGGGGCATTGGTCATCTCAGATATGGCATCGTACCACTTGAGCACTGTTCCACAGATATTGTTACAGGCCAAAAGTGCCTGTGGCGTTGGAAGGGCTCCCATTGCGGTGTCATCAGGACGGTCGGTTGAACCGATGCTTGCCCGAGCATACGAACACAGCTCTTGAGAGTAACCTAAGTCCTCAGCAAATCCACATACTTCAGGACCTATCTTGGATGCTCCGACTATCGCGCCGGCTTGTTCAGGATAGGTAGGGAATACATCCATGGCCACTGGAATCTCAACAGGGAAACCTGAAGTCACCCACGCTAGTCTGCCTTCTTCGCTCGCTGCCATTGCCTCGAGTCCATGACGGAACGCGATCTGCTGGAGCAGATCCTGGCTTTCTAACCGCCGGTAGGGCTTTTCTTCGCTCATTCTATCATCTCCACTAGCTTGCGTCAAGGGTTTCCAGGAACGTCTGAAGGCGACCTTCAAGGCGGGCCCTGTCTGAGAGTTCTGGGTCTATGGGAAGCCTCACAATCGGAACCCCAACTTCTGCCGCAGCCCTCTCCGTTGAAGGCGCCTCGAACTCATCAGGGTCACAGAAGGACTGCTCGCAGACGACAAGCCCCCCTATCGAGAGATGGGTCAGGATGTCTTTGAGGAGTTTCACTCGCTTCGGCAAGCCTTCCTGCGTGGGCTCACTGGGGGCGCCAAGAATTGATCGTGCCGCGCTCTCAAAGGGATCCCCCTCGGTTTCCACCGATGGTGTGAAGACACTCCTGAAGCCGAAGGTCAGGACGTCCAAGACGACAGTGTTGGACTTCATCCCTGGAACATTGTTTATGAGGTCGGCAATCGTAGTCGGTTCAACCATCCCTCCGATCATAGCGATTCTCACTGCTGAGTCACTAGTAAGATTAATGCCACCCATGTCCTGGCTCAAAAGGGCGGTTCTAATCTTCTCTACAACGCCATCTTGCTTCTCCTTCTTCAGGCCATCAAGTACTTCTGCCCACTTCTTCTCGACTCTGGTCAGGACTGTCTTTGTTGGAGCAGTCATGAAGTCTCCAACAAGCTCAGATAGCGTATCATAAAGAATCAACGACGGGTTGACAAGACGGGCACTGTACAGTAGCTGGAGACCCCTTCGAATCCCCCCAACTATTGATGCCGCCTCTATGAATGCATGCCTCTGGAATGCGACTCCGGTGAGCGATTCAAGAGCTTCTGAGAAGGCCTTGATTTCCTTGGCTAGGTACTGAACGGCAGTATCGCCTGAATCACCTACTGGATAGGTTAGACGAATCACATTGTCCTCAGGAAATCTCAACCGCCACACGTCTGCGACGTTCTGGAGCGCGTCACAGGTGTTGCCTGAGAACACAATTCCAGCAAGCAGGGGGAAACTCCCATTGACTCTTTGGCTGAATAGATTGCGCGTGAGGGAGCAGGAGAAGGTCTGCAGGCTGTCCTCGTATGCCCCTACGGTCGTAGGGTTGGTCCGCACCAAGGACGGTGTGAGACCATGGGCCATGACTAGCTCATGAGGAATGTGCGGGTAGATATAGCCCAAGACCTGCTGGCCCGCATCTACAAGTTCTCTAAGAATTTGGTTTGATTGTTCGATTAGAATCGGGTAGCTCACTGACATTCCCCTTGAGTTGGTTCATTCGAGGACGAACGCGTAATGCCGAGACTGCTCCGTCAGCTTTCTTATTTGTTGTGTTAGAAGGAACTATTCAGTGGGGACCAAAAAAACGCCTTCTCAAGACACACAACAGTAGAAATCTTGCCAGCAGAAGGAATTATCAACACCATTGTAGTAGAAAACGGCCATGTCAACCGCATGGCTTCTG
>JBHLPB010000161.1:0-6072 GCA_048939905.1 Promethearchaeota archaeon | reverse complement strand
ACAAGCTATCAACAATCTTCAGGCTACACAATGTGAAGGACATAACACTCGTCCACATGGAAGTGCCTTGTTGCCATGGTCTGGCAAGAGCAACAGAAGATGCAATTCGGAATTCAGGCAAAGACATTCCTCTCAGAACCTACGTGATTGGCGTGAGAGGAGAGATTAAGGCCGTCACCTAATAGGCTCACGTCTGTACCAACCTTGTCGCCACGGGTGTCATCTTGGGTGCAAATGAGTGAATCCTGCACATAGGAACTCTTATGCCCAAGATAGCACCACCCTCTGTTACATCGGTTAGTAATCGGTGACAAAGAATGGATCCTGAAGATAGGCCATATCGAGTTCTTCGCATCGTAATCGCGTTCGGGGGGCTTTTCGAACTCGTAATGGGACTTGTCATCCTCCTCTGGGGAGACCTGATCATCTCTATTGCCACGGGCGGACTTACGCCAACATATCCTCTCTATTGGAGAACAATGGGACTGCTCGCCGTAGCTTTGGGAAGCCTGCAAGTGGTGGCTTCTCAGGACGCTAGACGATATGTGGTAATTCCAATAGCGGCAAGCTTGGTAAGGTTCCTCCTCCCGATTCTCACCTATTTGCAGGTTTTGGAAACACCATCGATGGCTGCGATGCTCATAGTGTCCACCGTATTCGACTTCTTTCTGGCAGTCACCACCGTTGTGCTACTCTTCCAGGCAGGGCTGTTGAACAGAAGTCAACCGTAACCGACTTACTCAATGGTGCGGCCATGACGGTGTCATTGAGCTGTATACCGAATCCCCTTTGTGCCCGAGTACTGCAACAGGCATGTGGGGAGTGTCAAACCCCATGCCAACGTTCCCGTTACTATCCGCCATAATAAGGCCTGCCTCCCCACTCGTCTTCCCGCGAAGCAGTTGCATTGCCTTGTCTGAGGCGTCCTGGACTTCAAGGCCCTCCTCAACGAACAGTACTGCCATCCTCCCCATGACGATCCTCAGTATCTGTTCGCCCTTGCCAGTGCAGCATACAGCCGCCAATTCATTGGCGTAGACTCCAGCGCCGATGATGGGTGAATCACCAACCCTGCCTGGCAGCTTTCCTGGCCATCCGCTCGTAGAAGATGCGGCGGCAGTGCGTCCCTTGGAATCTACGACCACGCAGCCGACAGTGTCACAGCCCTCTGCCATGGGTGTCTGAGAGGAGCGATTTCTTGAGAACTCCTTCCTGTACCCTTCCGAGATCATCTGTTTGTATAGCTTGCCTGCCCCAGGGCCGACGATTTGTGAATTGGGGGTCCTCTCCAATACGTACCTAGCTAACGAGATAGGATGCACGATATCCCGAACAGCCATGACTGCCCCGCTTTCGAGTCGGTTGCCGTCCATCACAATTGCATCGACTTCAATCTCCCCGTCGCGGTTTGGTCCGGCACCACGACCCGCGGTAAAGAGATCTGTCTCTTCCAATTCCCATATGGCGGCCTCAACTGAGTCTACGGCAGAACCTCCCTTGTTGAGTACACACATACCAGTGACTGCGGCCTTCTCTACTGCCTTCACAATGGCGACATGGTGTTTCTTCTCGAAACGCGCAGCACCCCCATGTACTACAATAATCGGCCGTGACATTTTCTGCCTGACCTGGGATGGAGTCGTCCTATTAAGATACAACGTTCTGTCCTAAGGTCTAGACTCCCATTCGATGTAGCTCTTCTTCCAGGAAGTGCTTGGTCTGCTGAGTATTGTGCCAACGTTCGGCAAATGTCCCAGGTGTGATCCTCTGCTCGCTATAGGCCTTCTGAAGGTCTTCGAGTTCCTGTGCGGTCTCTGCAAGTCGATCCTTGTACATCTGTATCCTCATTTCCGCGCCGGCCTCTTCAGATTCGCTTGGTGTTTGAACTGATATTATCCGGCCATCCATGATTCTATAGATTCTATCTGTCTGCCTGGCAATTGCTGGATCATGTGTGACGATCAAGACGGTCTTGCCCATATCCTTGTTCACGCTAATCAGAAACTCCACAATCTTGGCGCCCGTATCCGTATCAAGATCACCTGTTGGTTCATCACATATCAGAATGGGCGGATCATTGGCGAGAGCGGCAGCAATGGCGACACGTTGTTTCTCACCGCCTGATAGCTCATCGGGCTTGTGATTCATCCTGAGGCCAAGACCTACTTGGTCCAGCAGCTCCGTGACGCGCCCCCTGCGTTCATCCTTCGGAGTATCGATGGCAAGCATTGGCAGCTCAACGTTCTCATAAGCGGTAAGCGTTGGGATGAGGTTGAGTGTCTGAAAGATGTGACCAACGACTCTCTGCCTCAATGCGCCGAGTTGTGCAGGGGAGGACGAGGAGATATCTTCGCCAGCAACCCAGCTCTTTCCTGCAGTGGCATAGGTCAGACCACCAATGATGTTAAGCAGCGTTGTCTTTCCTGATCCACTCGGTCCAACGATTGAGATGATCTCTCCCTCGTCCACTTTCATGGAGAGGCCCCTCAACGCCTGCACCTCAACATCACCCAGCTGGTAGACTTTCACCAAGTCTTGTGTTTCTATGTAACTATCCAAAGATTTCACCTCTACTCTCTTAGGACATCAACCTTCGCTTCCGTAAATCGCGACGCTATTATTATCGGTATGACCGCGGCTGCCAGCACAGCTACCACCATGCTAACCATTCCAATCACCGCAGGGCCTGACAGGACCACGTTGGGCCTTACAAGTTGCTGGAGGTTCTGGCTCTGATTGGCAAGATCTCCGAATAGCTGAATGAAGCCAGTTCCGACGCCAAGAATCAGAGAGAACAGTATCATCACCATTATCTCTGCAACAAGAACCTTCAGAACCTGGCCACGCGTGAACCCGCGAACCCTGAGAAGTGTGGTTTCATACTCCTTCTCCCTTAGTGTCAATCCTACCACAAGAGCTGTGCCGACAATTGCCAAGACCACCGCAAAAGCGACACCCACCCATCTCGCTCTTGTGCCTCCAACCTCGAATGTGTTTTCCTCCATGGCCTTCAGCGATGACACAACAGAATCCGTGCTTTCCACCTCGGGAAAAGCGGCCGCAATCTCCGCTTCCAAGAGTGTACCATTGGTGTCGGCAGACGTCCTGATGAGGACATGACCCTCAGCATAGTCGACAAGGCCAGTTGAGTTCAGAAAATCATTAGGAACGAAGGAGGGGTATGTTCCCCCAAATGCAAATTGACCAAAGTCTCTCGCAATATCCCCAAATAGAGCTTCAAATGGACTAACGAACCCGACAAGGCCGACGATTTCCATTCGGTGAACGTCGCTCGCGCTGGTTCCACGCAATGTGATAAGGTTGCCAATCCTGAGGTCCAGTGCCCTCGCCACTGATACTGAAAGAAGAATCTTGTTCCCGGTGAAGTTTGAGAACACCTCATCCAAGGTGGGACCACTGAACCAGCTCTCCTCGTAGAATGCTGCTTGCGTCCAATTCTCCGGATATATCCCTCTTACTTCCATACTGCCTGTCGTGCTACTCAAGGTTAGCCTATACTCTAACGTGACAGCCTCCACTCCGTCGAGTGCTTCGATTGCATCAACCGCGTCAGTGAGATTCGAACCTGCAGGGAATACTGCACCAACATCTGACCCTACATCAAATAGGGTGGAGCGATGGACACGGTCTGCTTCTGAAAAGAGACCTCCAACACTGAAGAGACCGTAGGAAACTATGAGTGCGACTACAAAGACCAAGGCTGCATTCCTTGAAGGGTTCCGCTTCACATTCCTGGTGGCCAGCCTTCCAAAAGCACCGAAGAAGCGGCTGAAAGCTTGTACAATCCATTCCTGAAACTTCTGCGAGCCGCGGAGCAGGATCTTAGTAAGACCGTATAGGAATAGGATTGGGCCCGCGAAGTTGAGGAAGGCATCTATGGGGGTCCATATCCCAGTTACGATGAGGAGTAAGAAGTTTGTGGAGAGAGCTCCCGAAAGCACACTCTGCATATTGATTCCTAGAATCCATGCGACTATCTTGTAGGTGCCAAGAACTAGTGCGATTGTGGGCAATAGCCTCTTGTATTCTCTCTGTTCCTCTATGTAGACATATTGCTTCAGCGCATCGAGAGGATCAAGCTTTGATGCCCTTCCTGCAGGACCACGAACCGACCAGTACGCCAGGATTAGCGCAAATGCAACGACGAATACCGAGGTCATAGGGCTGCCTGTGAATGCCAAAAGAAGGTTATCGATTGCTACACCGACGACCATATGCCCAAGAACGGTACCGAGAATCAAGCCCATGATTCCGCCAATCAGTCCAATTATCACCCCTTCCAACACAAGCATTCTCTTAATCGACCTGGGTCCGAACCCCTTCGTTGACAGTAGACCAAACTCCCGGCGTCGGAGATTGTAACTTACATCGCTGAGCATTGTCGAGGAATACCAAGACATGAAGATGATAGGAGCCGCTAGGCCAACGAAAGCAAGAATGAGGATTGTGGACATAAGTGACACCAAGGAGAGTGTAGGACCGACCAGATTCGTGACGTCAGTGTTGAAGACAGCTGTTCTATCTTCGATTCTTGCAACTATATCATTTACAGCTGAGGAAGAGCCGCCCACGTCATATGGGTTGATGACCATATCTCTGTCAAGCTGACATGCATAGCCTGTAGTCATGAACATCTGGGTTCCATTCTCGTATCCATCATACCAATCGATGAATGGAAACAGGGTAGATTCCCAATCAACTAGCAGGAGGTTGTAGTTCCGCCAATTACCAATCTCAATCTGGATGAACCCTAGGTTGAAGTATCGAGGAGGGTTCAGCAGGCGCGCAGTGCGCTCAGGTATGTCCACAAAACCAGCAACGGTCAGATTAAGTTCAAGTTCCTCAATGAATGGGAACTCTGTCGTTTGTACTCTGACAGGGAATTGCAGTATCTCACCGATAGACAGAGTGGATGCGTTCACCGAGCTTGCAACAACATATGTTTCATTAGCACCCAGTGTTGTTGAGCCGTTGATGTATTCGACTGTGCTCCATGCAGAACTTGAAGGATTCAGCCCTATGACGTCAAAGGTGGTCCCCGTTGTCTGGTTGTATGTGTAGGTGAGTTCGGAGTATACGTCTACTGATGACACTTCAGGCAGCCCCTGAAGAAGAGCCTCTAACTCCGCCATTTCAGAGTTCGACCATGTGACATTGTTTGCTTGGACTCGGAGGTCATAGTCAACACCTTGAAGGGCGTTCAACAGAGCCTCTCTGGACGTGACATCAGCAGATACGACCATACCTGCAAAGAACGTCGTGGCAACAAGAACCCCGACAGTGAGCGCAAGAAAGAGTCGGTAACCTCTGACAACTCTCTTAAGCGCGTATCTGAACATCTCTCAGACTACCCTGCTATTCCCCCAGAGTTCAATCAATATAAAGTGGCTGTTCACCACAACGTCCAGAGTTGAAGCGTGTGGTTAAGAGGTTTGAGAATAAGGTGGGCGCACCACCGTGGGCAACATGACACTTGCCGCGCCACCACCTAATGATTTGTGCGTCATGTTCCATAGAGCCCATTTTTGAGGCAACATGCGAGGCTCGGACCGCACGCCAGAGTCCGTAGCCGACCCACGCAAGATGTGCTGCGCCCTTGTTTTGGAGACAGTCACAGTCGCTAATGCTCCGACGTCACTATCTCGCCGGTGACATTAGGGCATAAGCGAATATAACTTTAGGTGTCTGCGACACCATCCACAAAAAGATGTGAGTGATGGTCGCGGCGTCTCCATATTCACTTCAGTAATACGACTAAATAGCATATAACAGTATCTCAATTGGTGGGGTAGGTGGTAGAATGACCCCCAGCTTGCGCCCGAACGTCTTATCCAGGCTTGCCAGTCTGACCTAACAGTGAAATCAGCTGCTAGTCTGGAGAGGATGATTTCTTCAGGAGTAGATCCCTACGCTTCCGCACATAGATCGGCATCAAGACAATGAAGAAAACCAGAGGGGTCGCGATTACCGCAGCCTTGATTATGGAGTCCACCTGGGACCCGGCGGGCGCCATCGAGCTCCCTACTGGGGGAACTGCAGGAGCAATCTCAC
>JBHLPB010000160.1:0-6167 GCA_048939905.1 Promethearchaeota archaeon | reverse complement strand
TACACTGACCAATACCCGGCACCAGGACGACGCCTAGATGTTATCGCAACAGAAACCCCTAACCCGCTTACTGAGTCAACTGGCGCCTTGGGGCCTTCGTGGGTGCCTTGGCGCTCATACATTGAAAGTGACTCGAAGAGCCTCCTCTCGGCCTCAGCCTGAAGGACATCGCGAACAAGAGAACTCTTTCCAGATCCCGAAGGGCCGGTTACGACAGTAATCTTCGACTTCGGGATATCAACGCTCACTGACTTGAGATTGTTGGCAGTGGCGTTCTGAATTGAGATGTAATCCATGCCCTGGAGTGATATCTCCTTCGGACCCATTCGAGGAACTACTTCGCTGTCCTCTTTCAGCGCACGGCCAGTGAGAGAAACATCCGTGCTGACCAGCCCTTCGGGTGGACCTGCGTAGACTATCTCTCCTCCTTTGGGGCCAGCTCCTGGTCCAAGATCTATGACCCAATCTGCAGAACGGACAACGTCGGTGTTGTGCTCAACAACAATGACCGTTGCGCCAGCTCCGACCAACGTGTCCAAAACACTGAGAAGTCCATCTAGGTCCGCTGCGTGAAGTCCCGTGGAGGGTTCATCCAGAATCAAGATCTTGTCTGACAAGGCCCTTTTACCTAGGAACTTCGCCAGCTTCACTCTCTGGGCCTCTCCACCAGATAGGCTAGGAGAAGGTTGGCCCAATCGAAGGTATGACAAGCCTATTGTCACTAGGGCGTCCAGGATTCCTTTCGCGGCCCTCCTCTTGCTATCCGGTAGTCTGTCATCATCGACAAGAAGCGAATGGGTTTCACCAATAGAGAGTTCGTAGAAATCAGCGATGGACAGATGCCTCTTTCCAAATCTTACGCGGGCTTCTAGCACTTCATCCTTGAACCGCCGCCCTTCACAGGCTGAGCAGGTTATCCAGATTGAAGGAAGGTATCGCATCCTGACCTCCACGGCGCCTATTCCTTTGCAAATGGGACACATTCCTTCTGGACGGTTGAATGAGAAGTGTGATTGTGTGAGGTCGGTTTCGCTAGCATAGAGGTCCCTCACGATGTCTGATAGTTTAGTGTACGTTGCTGGATTAGATCGCGGATTCCTGCCAATTGGCGTTTGATCCACCATGACTGGTTTCACAGACCTGCCCAGGATTCCCCTGCAACCAACAGGCTTCTTCTCTTTCAGAGTACGAAGTAGTACATGTTCAACTAGCGTGCTCTTTCCGGACCCGGACACTCCTGTTACCACAGTCAACCGGGCTACGGGGATTTGAACATCAATTCCGCGGAGGTTGTGGCGTGTCGCAGACTGAACCGTCAGGAACTCAGTTGGTTCAGGCAGAGGCTTGCGTACAGGTACCCTGCTCCTCAGACTGAAGTATCGGGCCGATATAGTGTCGGCCTTCCAGAGTTCCTCGGTTGTTCCCTCAAAGACAATCTCTCCACCATCCTCTCCTGCACCGGGTCCAAGGTCGATTGCTCTGTCCGCTGAGGCTGCGGAAATCCTATCGTGTTCGATGTACACGACAGGACCTGGTAGACTCTGGAAAGCTGGAAGGAGATTCTTCACGTCCGAAGGATGTTGACCGATTGACGGCTCGTCGAGAAGGTGCACCATGTCTTCCAACTGGCCAGTTAATGAGATTGCCAATCGCACTCGTTGTGACTCGCCGCGAGAGAGACTAGGGGATGGTCGGTTTAGCTGAATGTACCCGAGACCCATGGTCTGAAGTGCGTTGATTCTCTTCTCAATCTCCACCTTCAGCCTGCTAGCTGTCGAGGGGATCTTCGCGTTCTCAAAGAGCACCGCAACCTCGTCAACAGACAAGTCAAGAAGCTCAGGTAGGCTATAGCCCTGCCACTCGATCATAGCTGCCTCAGCATGAAGTCCTGTGTATCTGCAGACCTCGCATCCCGCTCCCTGACAACGGTCACAACTAATGCGGAAATGCTTCGGTTCTACCTCTTCAAACCAGGTGCCGCATTGACTGCACTCCCGAGACCTTGACAGTGCAAGCTGGCTCTCCCCAGTACGCACGAAAATCGTGCTCGCTCCCAATACAACAACCATGTGCACTATTTCGCGAACTGCACGTCTTGAGGACTTCTTCGAAACCTCTCCGACGATGACTTCGATATCATGCTCAATCTCAGCATTCAGTCTCCTGCCTTTCCAAGGTTTCGAATCAACAAGCAAGTGTTGTCGGCCGAACTGTTTGGATAGAAGTTTCAGTAGGGTGGCATGACTGCCCCTTGTGCCACGAACCAGTGGCGCAGATATCTTCACTGGACCTCTCTTCGCCAGATTCAGAATGGATTCTAGAATCTCATCATCTGTCATGATTGCCAGGATCTCGCCGCATTTTGCGCAATACCTTGCTCCAAACCGTGCGTATAGCAATCTGAGGAATGGATGGAGTCCAGAGGCTGTGGCAAGCGTTGAGAGCGGGTTTCGATTCAGCAGGTTCTGTCCCACTGCTATGCATGGTCCAATGCCTGTGATTGAGTCGACCTTTGCCGGAGTCAGTCTTGCGGCATATCGGCCGGCATTGAAGACCTCAAGGAAACGTCGCCGTGCTTCCTTGTACAGACTATCGAATACGAGAGATGTCTTCCCAGAGCCGCTAACCCCTGTGACAACCGTGAGACCATCGCCTATGTCAACGGAGCATCCTTTGAGATTGTTCTCTCGTGCGCCACGAATCTTGATTTCCAAGGTGTCACTTCCCGGCTTCTTTCTCTCTCTTCTAGACTGTCGACCCTAGGGCTGTAAGCGTGTTGGTCTCCTTCTCACTGACTTCCACCAAGAGTTCTTGGACCACAGGAATGAACTCCAGGAAGTCCTTAATCTCAGACTTGGCGGCCTCCTCTAGCAGCTCAGGGATTCTTCCGGCCTTCTTCTCGACTCTCTTCAACGCTTTCAGTCCGTTGGTTTCAAGGTCCATATTGATAGCCCACTGGGTTTCTCGGAGCTGTCTGAGTGCGGAGTAGTGGTCCGGCAAAAGCCCTCTGGCAATCTCATGCCAAATGTCAACAATCTCCTGGAACTCTTCTGAGGCTTTCAGGATACCATCGTTGTTCATGAGTTCGCCGGCCTCTCTCAGGAAGTCTTGGTAGATTTGTCTGAAGATTGCACCTCCGGAGCCTCCTGTTTCGATGTAGATGTAGTGCATGACCAGTGCGTGTGCTAGCTCTTTCGGGTCTGGAATCAACTTGGGGTATTTTCCTAGCTCTTTGCTCCACTTGACCATCCCCCTTACGCCTACGTTCCTTATAGGGGGGTTGAGCATAGCGTCGATGTTCTCTTTTATTGCTGAAGGGATAATCTCCTCAACCGGTGTCAGTTTCTTGGGGAAAGTGAATCTCACTGCTTGGTTCATTGCTGGAAATGGAGGGTACTCAGAAGCCCTGGCTCTCTGTAGCTGAGTCAACGGCATTGTGTGAGTGCCGTGGAATCTATCGGATATATAGGCCTCATTCTTGGGTTCGTCAATTCCGTAGACTAGGAAATTGTGCTCTCCAAAATGGTCATCCTCTCCAGTCAACAGGTGGTCAAGGTAGGCCATGTCGACACACACGAGACCTGGCTGGTTATTCCTTAGAGTGTCCTTCAGAAACACATGCGCCTTCTTGATGCTTCTAGTCAGTATTGACTCGAAATCTCCACCCAATCGCCTTGCCGCTTTGCCGAGGATGCCCGGGAACTTCCGACACTCAGCTCGGTTCATACCCCCCACTACTGGATATGGCATCATCTTCATGAACCAATAGATGAATCCAAGGCCTGATGAGATTCCCACTAACATCGGTTCGCTGATGTCATGGCCAAGATGGTGCATCAATCTGACCATCGCGCTTGTTTGGCAGTTCTTGCCATCCCCGAAGTGCTCAAATTCAAGAACTAACCTCTCATCTCCAATTCCTGCTGGTTGGAACTCTCTATACTTCTTGGTCTTTGCCATCTGTATCTCTTCCTCTACCTCTCCTTCTTGAACGGAAACCTCTCTTTCCCAGTTTCTATCCTCTCGATTAGCTTGTTCAAGTAATCTCGCTGGGCTGTAACAACCGCCAGTGGCCGCTCAAAGAGCGCCCTGACGATGGGTAGATTGGTCCTGTCATCAATCTCGGATACTGGCAAGCCACCGACGATACGTTTCGGGTCAGTACTTGCTAGTTCATCGATATTGACAATCCCTTCTACGTTTGACGCGAGAAAACCCACAGCCTGCTCCAGACGGTGGCGGTAGGTCCTCAAAGCATTGAGCGCTTCGGATTCTGTCAATGCCCAGATTGCAGACATACCCAGGTCAAACATGGTGTTGGCTTGTGGCGGGTTGCTCAAGGACTGAATGACCTGTGTCTTCAGTTCCTTTCTTCCCTTCGAGGTGATAACGTAGGTCTTCTTTGCAGGTTGAAGCCCCTTGTCCGACTTCCTACCAGATATCAGACCTCGTTTGTCGAGTTCGTTTAGAGCTTTGTAGACTGATGACATCTTGATGTCTACCCAGTTGCGGTAGCCTCTGTGTTCCAGAATCTGATTGATCTCATACCCGTACTTGGCCCCAGCACCGATCAGGGATAAGACAGCTAAGTACGTTGGTGGAAGAATGGAGAACCTCCTTGGCCTTCCCATGTGCCTCAACTCGAAAGTATTCCACTGGTGTAATGGCGCTATTCTATTAGTAGAATACCTATAAGTCTTTTGCTAGAATTGAATGGCTTGACTGCAAAACAGAAGAATGGGGGGCCAGCACTTCTCTTGTGTGGGGCCCCCTCAAGTATGAAGCCTACTCGTCGTCCTTCCAGTCCATATCATCTATGCCTGGCCAATATCTCCTTCCAAGTGCCATCCCTATAGCAACAAAGATGAATAATGACACCAGCACAAATGCCAAGTTCTGGTAGACGTTGAACGGTGCGGCAAAGAACCAGAACCAGACAAACAGACAAAACATCCACACAAACACCAATGTGACGCCTGCTACTTCTCCACGGTGTCCGGCCCTGAAGGTAGCGAAGACGCCTATTTCTGCTAGAAAGACAATAATAGTTGCCAAGATGAGAATGGCAACGTTCTGTTCCCAGACATAGGCTTCAGCTTGAAACCACATCCAGTAGTCGATGAACAGTAGCCAAAGAACCCCGACAACTATGCCGACTGTGGGCCTTCTTCCGATATCTTCTCGGAAGTCTCCTGCGACAGAAACCCACGCTCCGGCGTTTGCCGCAACGAAGATCAGTGCCGATGTTAGGAGGATGGCCACGTTGTGGTAAATGCTGAAGTTCTCTGCGAAGAACGGAAGCCACAGGACAATGAATGCCACCAACAGGACTGCGCTTACGGTAGAGAATCGGACTCTCCAGGCGGAATCCGCTGGACCTGCAGTCGGTGGAATCCAGATAATCGCATTGACACCGCCTATTAGCACGAATGAAGCAATGGCAATTGCCACGTTCTCAAAGATTCCAAAGTCTGCTGCAAAGAAGAAGAGCCAGACCACCAGGAAAGCTGCCCATACCAGGAAGCTGCCCATTGATCCGTATGACTTACGTCGTACCCGTCCCATCCCACGGCGCCTAGGAGGGCCCTTGATATCAGACGGTTCATCAACGTCAATGTAAACATCATAATCATCCGATCCAGACTCTTCTGAACCGGCGTTGTTTGACTGAGAATCACTCAAATGATGACGCTCCTTGTTTTTCAACTAAGCTAAGAATGAAATTCCTGATATATAAAGCGGAACCACAATTGAGGGTCACAGATTGTGACTACTGGTCTCCAGTTCCCGCTAGTCATTCTCTGCTTTGATGTACACAGAACATATAGCCAACGCTTCGGAGCGGGCAAAGACTGTTGATCGATGGTTCGGGAAGGACTCTCTATCCAATCAGTTCGATATCAGAGAGTCCGAGAATAATGGAGTTCCTGTGGGATAGCCTCCTGCTCCCTGAACAAAGGAGGGCAACTCAAGCAGCAGATGAATTCATTGTGGCCGATTTTGCTTCAGGTGAGAATGACCAAATCCCGATGTTCTTCGTCAAGATGTTACCAGACTTCCTTGCTGAATGGTCCAGAAAGCACCAAACATTTCCTCCCAGTGAGAGTCATGGATTCAAGCGTCTGACGACCTATAGCACTGACTTGCATGGCATGAGGCTTGATGGC
>JBHLPB010000159.1:0-6169 GCA_048939905.1 Promethearchaeota archaeon | reverse complement strand
ATCACAAGTTCGATGTGTCCCGGAGGCTTCAGCATATCCGCTGCATCAACCATAATGACTCTCTCAGCACCAAAATCTGCCAATGGTCGTGCAAAGGCCTCCGGTACTGAACCAACATTCTCAACCATTAGGTTGGGACCTTCAATGTCTTTCAGACGCTCGACTATGAATAGACCAAGACCATCATCGGTCCTCAGGTCATTGCCCACACCTAAGAGAGCAATTCTCCTCGAACCTGCAATGAACTCGGCTAGTTCCTTCTGAAAGTCTAATTCGGCCACACTGGTCCTCCAAGTCGACTGGGCTAAAGACCTTATCATTTGTTACGTCGGAAGTTTTTTCACGCTTCAGAAGAGCGAGAAGCTCCAAGGCGTGAATGAATTGTCCGAAAACGGCGATGATAATCTGGATCTGCTTAGCCCAGACGACTTTGAAGAAGAGATTGTAGAAGAGATTCCTGAGCCTGATGAGGAACCAGCTGATAGTGTCTTTGAGGGGGGGAAGGGCTATGTTGACAAGAGTGAGGCAGACCGAATATCTCAGCAGGGTTTCTATGGCACACGCCTTGATGACGGCCGGTTGGAACTTGAGCCTGTAGAGCTTCTCCACCTGATTGAACGCAAGCGGATTACACTAAAGACACCAGCTGGAGAGATTGCTGATTCAAGACATATAGTCAACGAACTACATCCAAACGATTCTGACCTTTGGGTGCGGTATCTCGTCTTTCGAGACTTGAGAAGTCGTGGGTACGCAGTACGTCAGGGTTTTGGAGGTGGGATTGACTTCCGAGTCTATGCTCGGGGTGACCGTCCTGGTACCGCAGTGGCCAACCAGTTGATATACATCTTGAGAGAGGGCGAACCGATATCACTTCATGACCTTGATATGGTGACCGAGTCCGCATCAGCCGCTAGGAAGAGGTTGGTTTTCGCTCTGGTCGATCAGAATGGCGAGGTCAACTACTACAGGGTTGCACAGGCAACACTACAGAACCGTGTTGGTGGCTCAGAATGAATGAGGAATGGTATGGCGATGATGAGGACCTCGCAGAGGAGATTCTCACACTAGAAGCGTTCTTTGATGCACACACCATGAGTGTGCACCTTGTCGAGAATAATCCACCTCGAGCCAAGAGAGGTGAGCCAGGTAACTGGGAACTCGTGGACCTATCTGATCGATTACTCACCTATGAGGAGCTTGATGTTCTAGCAGGCGCAATCTTGGAAACAGCGGAAAAGGATAGGAAATCGTTCATTGAGATTGAAGAGCAAGGTGCTGCAGTGGTACAGTTGAGAAACCTGAGAATTGCAATAGCAAGAAGACCATTTGCCGACAAGATGGAAATCTCAGCTATCCGTCCCATAGTGAAGCTGAACTTGGAGGACTATAAGCTCAATGAGAAGCTCATGAAGCGCCTCGAAACCCGGGCAGAGGGAATTCTGATATCGGGCTCACCGGGTTCAGGGAAGAGTACATTTGCGGCTGCCTTGGCTGAGTTCTATAGTGGGAAAGGCAATGTTGTCAAGACTCTAGAGCAACCAAGAGACCTTCAGGTAGAGGAGGCAATAGTCCAATACTCACCGCTCGATGGCAGTATGGAGAAAGCCGCGGATGTTCTGCTTCTGGTTCGTCCGGACTACGTGGTCTACGATGAGCTAAGAAAGAATAGCGACTTCCAAGCATATTCTGATCTCCGGTCCGCAGGTGTCGGGATGGTTGGAGTTGTGCATGCAGGTTCAGCAATCGATGCCTTACAGCGATTGATACTGGGTGGAAGAGTCGAACTGGGGCAGGTCCCGAGTACGGTTGATACTGTTGTCCACATAGAAGACGGTGGAGTGTCAAAGGTATCTTCGCTGTCTCTAAAAGTGAAACTTCCAACCGGAATGAGTAGTGCTCAGAGAGACCTTGCCAGACCCGTTGTTGAGGTCAGAGACTTCGAACACGGAGTGCTCGAGTATGAGATGTTCTCATTTGGCGGCGAGAAGGTAGTAGTCCCGGTTAGAGGAGTTGTAACTCCCGCGATACGAGGACGGAAGAGAGACCGAGGTGTTCCCGGAGAAACGGTGCCTGTTTCAGTTAGCTATAGTAGGAAGAAGGTTACACTGGTTGCAGGACGCAAGTACGCCAAGCAGCGAATTGAGGTCTTCGCGGATGATCAGTATCTGTTTACAACTGTCATCGGTCGCAATGGTGAGAGTGCTATTCGTATCAAGACCAGACAGGGGTCTTCCCTTGTTGATGCGTTGGAAGAGGGCGCTAAGATAACTGCGAAGATTGCAGAATGATTTATTCTGCAAAAGCTTTAACAACTAAGCGACCACTCGATGGGTTTTGTGGGCCCGTGGCCTAGCCTGGATAGGGCACTAGCCTCCTATGAACGCTCAAAGCGATTGGAGAGAGTTAGTAATCCCCGGTTCGAATCCGGGCGGGCCCGCCACTTCATTCTCGTTGTGTCCGCAAGGTCCAAATCAAGCAAGTCTCATCGGAAATCAACTAAGAGGTGGCCATTACGAACGCAGGTAGCTCTCCAGCCAGTTTCATGAAGGGATTGGATCTCAGTCAAGCATTCTACGCGGAGGCGGTGAAACCAATCTTGGAGTCACACTTTCCTGACCTAGTATACTCAGCTGGGAGATTGGGAAGTGGCTCAGATGTGCTTGGATTTGATACGGACCAATCCATGGACCATGACTGGGGACCCAAGTTGACGATCTTCTTGACCAAGACAGACCACAATGACCTCCAAGACAGGATAGACCAAGTGCTGCGCAATGAGCTACCGATGGAAGTACGTGGCTTTCCTACGAATCTGGGTCTGCATGAAGATGGGTCCGATGTCATGGTGCCAACTGAGAGGGGGCCAGTCAATCATCGTGTCACGATTCTTACTGTTAGCGGCTTCTTCGAGGACTATCTCGGTCTAGATGTGGTTACCGACTTGAGTTCTGTAGATTGGCTAACACTGCCCGAGCAACGGCTTAGAACTATTGTGAGTGGGCGTGTGTTCCATGATGGGCTAGGTACGCTGGAACCGACTGTGGCCAAGCTGAAGTACTATCCAAGAGATGTTTGGCTATACCTTCTATCTAATCAATGGCGCCGCATATCTCAGGAAGAGGCCTTCATGGGTCGTTGTGGCCAGGTTGGTGATGAATTAGGCTCACGCCTGATTGCGGGGAGATTGATACTCGACCTCATGAAACTCTGTTTCTTGATGATGAAGCAATATGCTCCGTACATCAAATGGTTCGGAAGTGGGTTCTCACAACTTGATTGTGCCTCTGATCTAACGCCAATCTTCACAAGGATTTTGCAGGCAGAGTCTTGGAAGGAGAGGGAGAAACACCTGACTTCAGCCTACGAGTATGTCGCTCGCATGCATAATGCTCTGAAAATCACGGCTCCCCTGAATGATAGAGTATCTCAGTTTCATAATCGGCCCTTCTTGATTATCCAAGCAGACAATTTCGCTAACGCCATTCTAGAGCAAATTGATAGCGATGATGTGAAGTCCCTGCCTAGGCATCTTGGAGGAATCGACCAGTTTGTGCACTCTACGGATGTTCTTGCATACCCGGGCCGCTATCGCAAGTTCTCTACCGTGTATCAATGAGGAGATTAGAGTGGTGCCTATTTCCGTATTACGTAGGCGCCATCTTCCGTACCTACATGAACCTCATCGGCCATATCGATGAAGAGGCCGGTTTCAATTACGCCCGGAATCATCTTGAGATCTATGGCAACCTTAGCAGGGTCAGTAATTGGCTTGTGAAACTTGAGGTCTAGAATGAAATTGCCGTTGTCAGTGACTACCGGACCCATCTTCTTCTGAGCCTGTCTAACAGTCGGCGTTATACCCAAGGCCTCAATCTTCTGCAATACCACACCAAGTGAAAACGGGAGAATCTCAACAGGAATCTGGAACTTTGTGGCAAGACAATCAACCAACTTGGACTCGTCTACGATTATGATCAGTTTCTGAGAGGCTGAGGCCACGACCTTCTCTTGAAAGAGTGCGCCGCCGCCCCCCTTTGTCAGATTGAGATTCTTATCTACTTCATCTGCTCCGTCTACTGTGAGTAGAAGATTGGGGTCTAGGTCAAGATTCGTCAAAGGGATTCTGTGTTCTACTGCGAGTTGGTATGCCTGGTATGAGCTGGGCACAACACGGACTTCCACCTCTCCCTTGGACGTCTTGCGACCTAACTCCTTGGCGAAAATGGCAACAGTAGATCCACTGCCAAGACCTATGGCCCCACTCGACGGTATCAGCTTGATAGCACTCCTAGCAGCATTCACCTTGGCTTTGGACATTTGTTGGACTCCATCGAGATGTATCTGAATTCCCCTCAAGCTACCCAAAAAGCCTTCCTAGAGAAACTCTAGGTCCATCCTAGAGTCACGTGGGAAGTAATGAGGATGGGAGAATCTAGTCTCCGCCCATCAAGGACTTGAGACGTTCCATCTCTCTGAGCATCTCTGACTGGAGTGTACTCTTACCGCCGGAGGGTCTGTCTGCGCCCTCGGGAGCTGCCTCGCCTGGAGGACCGGCTGCGATAGGTGCTCCTCCTGGAGGGCCGCCAGCAGGAGGCGCATCACCTGGAGGACCTGCCGTAGGGGGTGCAGCACTTGGAGGCGCGGCGCTTGGTGGGGCAACAGCTGGAGCAGCGCCTGCCGGGGGACCACCTGATGGAGGACCGCCACTTGGGGGACCTCCCGATGGAGGACCACCACTCGGGGGACCACCTGATGGAGGACCGCCACTTGGGGGACCTGCAGCTGGGGCTGCCCCCTCAGGAGCTGCGGGCATTGCACTAGGCATTCCGACACTAGGGGGACCGCCTGCTTCGTCAGCTTCGACGGCGGTACCAGACATTGCTGCAAGTTTCCGGAGATAGTCAGAACGAGCCTTACCGACTGCGTCCGAGGTTGCTACAATCTCCTTGAGTTGCTCGTCTTTCGCGATTGCCGTTCGAATCGACTCGAGCCGGTTCTGATAGACGCTGGCAAGCTTCATCTTCACGGTTTCGTTGATCTCGCCCTGATCCCCGTAGTAGTCTAGTGCGGTGAGTGCTTGTTGGACTGCGTTCTCCTCTATCTTGAGAAAAACAAGAGCGTCCGCAGGATCTCTCAGGAAGCCGAGCTTCTTCGCTCCGGACATTCCTGCTGAAACGTCTCCAGTCGATGCAATAACAGTTCGTACTCCGTCGGCTATGGAACTGCCGCCACCCTTTCGAATACGACGTACTAGGTATAGGATTATCAACACGAACATAGCGGTGGTTATCGTGAAGTACCAGTCTCCTGGACCCCATGGAATCCAGGGCTGTAGTGGTGTTGAGAAGAGTTGGTCAAAGAAACCGAAAATATACTGGAAGAATGTGTCTAAATATTCGGGTTGTGCAGGTTGCAACTGGTATCACCTATGGTACGTCGGACAGTGTTGGCATCGCTTCTGCCGTATTTTACTTTTCTTGTGAATATTCTTAGTCTGTATCACGTTCGTGTCATACGGGACGGATTTGAGGCCTACTGTGCAAGATTCTATTCAGCTGTTGCCTCATAAACATGTCCGTGACGGATGGACGATTATTGAGCCTTTTAGGCGTTTCTAAGGCGTTTGCCGCCTTCTTCAACGTCCTCAGATCGCAGATGAGTCGATTCAGGCGGAATTAGCTTAAATGATTAGTTCCGAAATAGAGCCACTAGGTGAACATAATGAGTCTTCTCGATCCTACCGTAAGCTTCTATGTGATGCATGAGAAAGCTTGGCGATTCGGAGGCGGTGACATATACGACCAGCATGAGAATAAGATTGGTCACATGACACGAAAGATACTATCACTACGTGCTGAGATTCAGCTCTACGAGCCCGATGGGACTCTTCTCTGTACTATCAACAAGAAGCTGATGGCTGCGAGGCCCGTCTATGAGGTCAGGGCTCCAGATGGCACATTGCTAGGTCGCGGCAAAAGACCTATGATAGCCTTCAGAGGATCAGTCGACTTCTACACTCCACAAGAGGAACACATCTACAAGGCACAGGGCGGCGTGATGAAGTGGAACTTCCAGATTACTGATCCTAGAGACAAGAAGAAAGTCTATGCAGTGATAAAGAAGGCAGACAAGTGGCGTGACGTCTTCGCTCCAGCGTTCAACTTCA
>JBHLPB010000158.1:0-6174 GCA_048939905.1 Promethearchaeota archaeon | reverse complement strand
TGGACGCAATCTAGAGAGTCTGGGACTTGACGGAATGAACCCCCGTGAAGTCAAGGAATACGTTCGAACCGGAGTTCCACCTATCGAATATCCTGATTTCTACGAAATGCTGGATATCTACGGATTAGAGGTGGATGACACATGAGGATTTTGGGAGCTGCTATTGGAAGCTGTGTCCATGTGGCAGGGATTCTTCGATTCCTGAACCTTGCTGAAAAAGAAGGTCATGACACTGTCTTCTTGGGGCCCGCAACACCTATTGATGAACTGATAGCCCAAGTCAAGAAACGCGACCCAGACGTTGTCGGTGTGAGCTACAGACTCACTGCGGCAAGCGCTGTAAGACTTCTTGATAGTCTGAAAGTGGCTGTTGCCGAGAATGGTCTGGGAAACAAGAGGTGGGTACTTGGCTGTACAGCACCAATCAAGCCCATTGCCGAAGGAACGGGCCTGTTTGAAGAGATCTTCACCGGTTTCTCTACGGATGAGAATACACTGGAGTTTCTCCGAGGACGCACTCATATGCAGCCAGTAGAGAAGAATCCCCAGGACCTTGTTACGCGACTCGCAATCAAGAGCCCAATGCCGCTTATCAGACACCATTTCGGTCTACCATCTGTCGAAGAAACAGTGAATGGCGTGGCAAAGATAGCAGAGGCATCAGCCTTAGATGTGATTTCAATCGGACCAGATCAGAATGCACAGGAGTCATTCTTCCGCCCTGCTGAGATGAACAAAATCCTAGAGGGCGATGGAGGAGTTCCACTAAGAGAAATCGGGGAACTGCGGCGGCTCTTTGAGGCCTCAAGAAGAGGCAACTATCCTCTTCTGAGATGCTACAGCGGCACGAGAGATTTGATATCCTGGGCCCAGGTGCTGAAGGAAACGATAAACAACGCCTGGTGTGCAACACCCCTTCTATGGTATAGTGAGCTTGATGGGCGAAGTAAGAGGCCTCTTGAGGAAGCAATCACCGAGAACCAAGAAAACTACCGATGGCACGCTAGACATGACATTCCAGTCGAGATTAATGAGCCCCATCATTGGAGCCTAAGGAACGCTCATGACACGATTGCAGTCGCTATGGCATACCTATCAGCTTACAACGCCAAAGCAGCTGGTGTTAGGCATTATGTCGCACAATACATGCTCAACACGCCCCTTGGAACTTCTCCGAGAATGGATCTTGCTAAGATGCTTGCAAAGATCGAGCTAGTCGAATCGTTGCATGAATACAACTTCCTGTCCATAAGACAGGTAAGACCTGGACTCTTCTCCTATCCTCCTGATCTAGACATGGGGAAGGGTCAGCTGGCCGCTTCAGTCTATACTGGAATGCAGCTGAATCCGCATATTGTGCATGTAGTAGGATTCTGTGAAGCCGACCATGTTGCAACTGCGGAAGAAGTCATTCAGAGCTGTAAGATTGCACGAAGAGTCATTCATGACTGTCTTCTTGGAACCTCAAATCCGCTGGATGACAATGGGATTTCTGCGCGGAAGAACGAGCTTGTGAAAGAGGCCAAGCTGTTAATCGCAGCGATTCACTCACTGGGTGACGAAACTGCAAAAGACCCGCTTATCGAACCCAAGACGTACGTGCGGGCAGTCAAGAAGGGTGTCCTAGACGCCCCTCATCTGAGAAACAATCCGACCGCGAAAGGTCAGCTTAGGACACTGATGATTCGTGGTGCATGCCTAGCAGTGGAACCTGATACCAACGCTCCAACCGATGAGTTGTCGAGATTGAAACAGCTTGGTCTGCAACTGTCACGCAAGCAAGCGACGAGCATATTGCATCCAAAATGAGCTCATTTGGTCTTCTCTTCCTTTGTGAAGAGCTTGGATTTAAGAAATCACACTCTTGGACGAAGGTTTCACTGGTTCTGTGACATCCTTGCAGCAATTGCCATCTTCCGCTACTTCTCCAGAGTTCACTATCATCAGGAATATCTGTGAGTTCGACAATACGGTGAAGGTCGTGAGTAACGATGGAAGGACACAGGAGAACAGTAGGTCTGCCGCCCGGGACGCCGGTTCATACAGGTGCACGGCTCACCAAGGAACCAATTGTCACAATCATCGATTTCGATGAGGTTGATTATCATGAACGAGTGGCCATTTCTTGGAATGAGTGTACACCGCCCTCGGATAAGAAGCCTGTCAGATGGATTCATGTCCAAGGACTGCACGAACTTGAACTTATCAAGAGAGTCGGCTCCAACTTCAACATTCATAATCTCATTCTCGAGGACATAGCGCATACTCAACAGAGGCCCAAGATGGAGGGCCTGAAGGACTCTGTGTATCTTCTTCTAAGAGCATTTGACTACGATAGTGGTGCCGGTGAGCTTCATTCAGAGCAAGTGAGCATCCTAACTGGAGAGCAATATGTAATCTCATTTCAAGAGTCCGAAGTGGATCTGTTCGATCCAGTCAAGAATAGGCTTTCTCGCAGTCTGGGAAGGATCAGGAAGGGTAAATCAGACTATCTCACCTACTCTCTTGTCGATCTTATCGTTGACCGTTACTTTCTGGTCTTGGAGGGTTTCGGTGACAGGATTGAGGCACTGGAGGACAAGGTCATAAGAGATCCCACCAATGAAACACTACAAGAGATATACAAGATGCGTCGCAACATGATTATGCTTAGGAGACATGTCTGGCCTCTCAGAGAGATAGTTTCCAGATTAAATCGTGAAGATTCCAGTTTCATAAGGGACCAAACACGAGTCTATCTGAAAGACCTCTATGACCACATAGTTCAGGTAAATGATCTCGTTGAAACATATCGGGACTCCCTCACGGGAATTCTTGACATCTACCTCTCAAGTGTTAGCAACAGACTGAATGAAGTTATGAAGATCTTGACGGTCATTTCAACCATCTTCATACCCCTTACCTTGCTTGCGAGTATCTATGGTATGAACTTCTGGTTTATGCCAGAGTTGGCAAATCCGTACAGCTATCCTGTACTATTGTTCGTAATGCTACTCACAGGGGCCATCATGCTCTTCTACTTTAGAAAGAAAGGGTGGATTTAGTTCTCATTCTCGCCATTTCTTGTCAATCCAAGAACTCTGTCACCTCATCAACTGAGAGTCTTGGTTTCATTCTTGGAATCACACGAGGCCATCCCACAGTTATTGCAGCCAACAACTTCCACGGTTTCTTGAAGTGATTCATAATCGCCTCGTACGTATAGAAGACGTCGCCAATCCAACACGTTCCCAGACCCAATGAGTGCGCCTTGAGCAGTATGTTCTGAATCGCGGCAGCCACACTATGAACCTCCGTAGACCAACCCCTCTCGTTTGTGTTCCAGACAATTATCACTACAGGGACCTTCTCCATCATCTGACACGAGCCATATGAAGATCCAACGTCATACTGAAGCTTGTCAAGCTCATTTCTATACAGCGTCGTGAGCTTCAGTTTAGACTCCCCTTTCAACACCGTGAATCTCCATTGTTGACCGTTCTTTGCACTCGGTGCAAATGTCGCGGCTTCAATCATCTGTCTGATCAGGTCCTCAGGCACATCACGGTCCAGATATGCTCTGATGCTTCTCCTTTCTCTAAGAGCCTCGTCCACACTCATTGTCATAGTGAGCTGTCAGTGTACGAAGTACCTTATCTGCGTTAATCTCGGACTCAACGAGAAGGCCCACTTCACTAGAAAGCCAATTTCCGCAGTTCAAATCGCTAGTCCTTCGCCAACCCAGTTACCGCATCTTCTGGAAGTGGAATAATGAACTGACATTCGAGATCACCTTGGAGCACCGACTTGGTCATCTTGACCTCCAGCGGCTGACCAAGTGCCATCTCCCACGGTTGTTTGGTGAAGCCTCCGCTGCAATAGCAGAAGGTTGGGGAGATTTGCGGCTCTCCTGTCTTGATTGCCTCTCTGGCCCACGGACAGTGACATGCATAGTACCTCTTCATTCTCTCATCCGTTTCAACTAGGTACTCCTTCGTCATGTATGGAATCTTTGTGTGGACAATCTTGTCACCCTCACGGGTACCCGTCAACATTTCCGGGTGACTCTTTACAAAATCAACGACCTCATCTGTAACCTCCTGATTGAAAAACAGTGTTTCCTCATCGCGATGCTTCTCTAGCTGGGCGATGGCTCTCCTTCTCTTGTCCTCCAAATACTCATCGATGTTCTTTGCTTTCAGGAATCTCTCCCTTTCCTCCTTGTAATACTCCTTTGGTATCCCATGGGCAACATCTGAAAGGATCTTCCTGCATGTTTCAGGCTCAATCTGAGCCTCCATTTGGTCCATCACCGCTTTCGTGACCATTGGTTTCTGAGATGATGGCATGCCAAGAGGCGGCATGTCGATTTCTCTGAAGACTTGATCACGTTTCTCTTCCCCCACTGACGCTCCCAGTTTCTGATGCAACACATCGATAACGTTGCCACCATCTATCAAACCGAAGAACGTGAGGTAGATGTCATCATTCTCTACAAAGAGGCCGTATCTGGCCAACGCGACGAAGTTCTCATAGGAGTTGATACCCTCACTCATCATCAACTCTACAAAGTCACTTGCTTCATTGGAACCTTCTTCCCCAATGAAACTCTCAAATCTCTCTGCTATGGAGATTGAAGCTTCAAGCTCGTCAGCTGGAAGATTCCTTTCCTGCAAGAAACCACAGAAGCCCTCTATATCCAATCGACGCACCTCAGTCAAGCTGAGCAACAAACCGAGTCACGCTTATCAGAAGAAGGTTCGACGCAACTTCCTGACAGTCTAAGTGTCGAACCCTCAGTATGGCGCCAATACAGAGTATTACGAAGTTAATACAGGTGCTTTTGTACTCCAGACCGGCACAACATCTTGGTGGATTGTCAATATGGAGGCAATAGAGGCCAAGATTAAGTACGGTCTTGAAGACAAGGGAATTCGCTGTCGATCTGTTTACAGCATTCCTGACCCTGATGACCCAAGAGTTCTGCTTGCATTTAGCTCAAAGGACAACCAGCGACTGACCCCCTCAAAGGTTCAGAGGGTGCTGAACTCCTTGGGAGCTGGAGAGTTCAGTGTATCTCGGGACTTTCAGCGACTCAGCGCGGCATTTCTACATCTTGAGGTCAGACTTGGAGTCCGGACAGAAACCCCCGTTTCTCGTGTTGCCAAGTGATTCCGTAGAAGTGAAATAGCAGCTCTTAGTTGTCACCTCGGGTGCAAAGGAAACCATGGATCTAGGACTGAAGGACAAGACAATACTGGTCACAGCCGCATCTCGAGGCCTTGGTTTTGGCGTAGCAGAAGCTTTGGTCCAAGAAGACGCCAACGTAGTCATCTGCGGTCGCACCGAAGAGTCACTGGAGGCGGCGGTATCCAAGCTCGGGAAAAGGGCCGAGTATGTTGTGGCCGACGTGTCAAGACAGGACGACATCAAGACCCTGGTCAGTTTCATTGAGAACAAGACTTCAGGGCTTGATGGTCTCTTTGTCAATGCGGGCGGCCCTCCACCTGGTGAATTCTCAAATCTATCAGACAAGGACTGGGAAGAGGCTTTCAGACTCACGCTAATGAGTGCAGTGTGGCTCACTAGAGAGTCACTATCTCTGCTGAAGAAGGCGGAAGCGCCATCAATACTCTACAGCACCTCAATCTCTGTTAAGGAGCCAATCTCCAATCTGCTTCTCTCAAATGCCATTCGACCAGGTGTTATTGGCATGATGCGAACTCTCGCGAACGAGATTGGGCCTGAAGGCGTGCGAGTTAACGCAGTGTGCCCGGGGTATATCTACACAGCACGAGTTGAACAGCTCATTGGTAGTGACAAGTCTGCGAGAGAGGGTCTGGAAACGAATATCCCTCTGGGCCGAATGGGCAGACCTGACGAGTTCGGAGCAACCTGTGCATTTCTGTTGAGCCCCATGGCCAGCTACATCCACGGTGCTCTCCTGCTGATTGATGGAGGACTATACAGAGGAATGATGTGAGTCGTGTCAGTATATGTCGAATGCGTTGACATTCGGCTTTTTCCAGTCTGGCTTCTCGCTGTCATACTTCATAACATGATGAAATGCGGCCATCTGAAATGCAATTGAATTAGCTACCGTCTGCCCAAGAGGGCTCTCGAGATTCAAGTCTTCGGATGAGTAGAGATGATATGCCCTCATTCTGAGATTGTCGACCAAGGCCCTGAAGAACA
>JBHLPB010000157.1:4803-6275 GCA_048939905.1 Promethearchaeota archaeon | reverse complement strand
GCCATCCCTTGCTTCTCGAGCCATCTCAGTAGGGTAAGGATTTTGTCCTTTGGAAGGCCTGTTTCGCGACGCACTTCCTCCATCTTTATCGTTCCTCCCCGACTAGCAGCAAGTAGAATAATCTGTTCCGTCCGTCGCAGGTCTCTTATTGGCACTACTATGACGAGTAGAGCAGAGAAAGAAAGAACAAGACTTGAAACCAAACCGGTGATGGCTTCATCTGTCGGCCCTAGTATAGCATAGATCCAGATTCCTGAAACCATCAGACTTGTGACTATTATTGCAGCAAGGACGTAGAAACGCTGACGTCTTCGCCTCAGTTTTCGAGTCAACTTCTCAGTTTCTGCTGTCATCTGTCAATCACCCAGCAAAAAAAAAAGGGGAGAAGGGTGGTATAAGTCACTTGGGACGCCGATACCACATAATGTAGATAAACAGTGCAAGTACTCCGTACGTGAATGTCATACCCAAGAAGTATGACAATGCAGCTAGGATATTCGCACCGATAACTATCAAGTATGCAGCGAGTGCCCCACCGATGATTGCTATAATCACCAGCAGAATGACTCCACCCATCATTCCAAACCGCTCAAACGGGCCAAAGATTATGTCTCCTAGACCCATTGTCAGTCAACCCCCTTCATACGCCACAGTATGATGGCGAAGATCACAACGACTGCGAACCAGATGAATGGTATGAAGAACAACCCAGGTGCTGTCCCTGGGTCAAGTCCAATCGCGCCGGGCATATAGAAGCCTTGCATGAATACAAAGACGAGGGCTATGATTATCCCCAAGGGGGATACTACCTTCACGACCCAACTATACCACGACGGAAGTTTGAAGTCTCCCGCTTCATTGGCCGCATCGATGATTTTCGCGCCTCCCCAGACCCAGCCCATTATCAGCATCATGAAGAGCGCAACAATGGCCAGTCCGAAGAACTCTACGTAGTAGTCGAAGATATCTAGGAGGTATAGACCCCATGAAACATCCTCTCCACCTGCACTTCCAGGAGCCTCAGTCCATAAAGCGAACGGAAGTCCCATTAGAAATAGGACTATTACTGAAGCTATGACTGTCCGCGAGCGGGGCCAACCGAACTTGTCCATCACAGCAGTGACAATCGCCTCTAACAAGGAAACGGCGCTCGTTATCCCTAGAAGCACCATCATTGTGAAGAACACGACGCCCAGTAGGTTACCGCCGACTCCAGTCATCCCTCCGGGCCATGCGATGAACGCAAATCCGGCTCCTCCCGCGGGGCCGGCGGCCAAGAGACCTGCTGTTGCAGCAATCGGGAATACCGCAAGTCCGGCAGTAAATGCAAAGGTCGTATCGAGCAGGCTTGTGGTGACAGCGCTATTTGTAAGCTCTCCTCGTCGAGGTAAGTAGCTTGCATAGGCTGTAAGAACACCCATACCAGCACTGAGCTTGAAGAAGCTCAGACCTGTTGCTTTTCCTATCATTTC
>JBHLPB010000157.1:0-4703 GCA_048939905.1 Promethearchaeota archaeon | reverse complement strand
CCTCGTCTAAAAGTAGCGCCTAGTACGAACTCCGTGAGTACCACTGGAATTCCTATCAAGGCGATAAGAACGAGGTAGATGAGGACGAACGGTCCTCCACCTAGCGCAGAAACTTTGAACGGCCAGTTCCATACGTTTCCGAGCCCGGTCATAGAACCCCAGACAGCGAATATGAATCCCATCCGGGTAATCCATGTTTCACGGGCTACCTCCATTTCGACTGTACTCTCTTCTTCTCCCATTCTCAATTCCTCTCAAGAACTTTGAAGAACAATCGTAAAGATGGCGTTAGTTACGGTGAAATAAAGCGTTTTTGGTCAATTAAGGTTTCAAGATTGTATGGTTGTCTACGCCGTGTATCGAGAATGGAAATCTGGAGGCTGAGTCAAGTTCCTCAGTGTATCCGTGCAAAAGAGGGATTTGAAACTACGACAATTCACGTATTTACAAAGTTTATTGATGTCTTAGAACGAGAATACGTCGCTTCGAGTTTGAATGATAAGGCCCTCCCTTAAAACTGCCCAGCTCATCAACTGCTTCGAAGCCAGACATTCTGACAAGAAGGTCAGCCTCTCTATTGTATATGATTGACACACCTGATTCAACCTCTATCGATTCGAGGTGTTCACCGTCAGCTGTTTGCACCTCGTAAGCCAGTGTCATCCGGAGAATCTGAGCAACAGGATCAGGATTTGTTCTGCCGCTGCGTGTCACCACTCTTCCGTCAGGAAGACTTGCTGGCGGGTCCTCAAACCGAGTTGGATTTAGATTCATGGCACCAGGATAGAGATCAAGGATGAATAGCCCGTCAGGCAACAAGTGGTTCTTGATACAGCGAAGTGTGGAGAGCTGGGTTTCAGAAGACAGTGCATGACCAAAGGATGCTGGGATAATGACCAGTGCGAACTTCTCTCTAAGAGCAAAGTCTGTCATGCAACCCTTCACGAGGGTGACTCTAGGCGCCGTTTCCTTGGATGCCATTTTGTGTTTCCTCCGGGCAACAGCCAGCATGGAAGGCGACTTCTCCAATGCCGTCACTTCGAACCCATTGCGAGCTAGTTCAAATGTGACTCGACCGGTACCTGCTGCAAGATCAAGAATTGGAGACCCTTGCTTTCGAGCATATTGAACGTAGAACGGGAGGTCAGAAGTGTCGGCGAAGATGTCGTAGAACTCCGCTACACCCTCGTAACCTGAATCTAGATCTATTGACGAGTCCTCGTGACTCATTGTGCAGACACACCATTTGTGGTTGTGTCATGGTTCGATATCAAAGATTGGAAGAGTGCTCGAGAAACTGTTGATCTAGGCCGCCACTCCAGTAGAGTCGATCACGATAGCCTCTTCCATGTGCTCACGGTATCTTGCGGGAACAGGATAGTTGTGGAACGAATGAGCATACCAACGGTTCATCATGTCCTCAAGTTCACTGTTAATCCTGCTCCAGAGAGCATCATTCAGTTCAGGATGGACGGACCAGACTCTGCCAAGCGGAGTCTTCCCTACAACACCCTTCTTCGCGACCTGCTGCCCTCCCATGAACGTAAGGTATGACTGACCAAAGACCTTGATTATGCGCTCGGGGTCGTCAGTCAGATTAACCTTTGTGGGATCCAAATCATAGACAGTGATGTCTGCATCAGCCCCGACCCCAAGGTGGCCCTTGGCGCTCAGTCCCATTATCTTCGCAGGAGCAGCTCTTGTTGAGATTGCGACTTCATAGAGGTTCCACTCTCTATCAATATCCTTGAGTGTCGACCTCTCCATGGCAAACTTATGCAGCTTCTCCATCCATATGTCACGCTGCTTCTTACTCATGAGCCAAGAGATTACTAGAGGGTACTTGGTGAATGGACCCGCGTTGGGATGGTCGGTGGTCATGATGACACGCCATACATCTTTCACACTGAGGGCAAACTCCAGAGGAATGGTCCATTGGACTGCGTTGGCGGGGGATTTCGGATCAAAATAGTAGGGTACAACGCCGGCCCCGCCTGGCATTTCCACATCAACACAGATGTTGGCCCACTTGTTCTTCGTCATCTGATAGAGCGTGTACTGAAATGGACCATCACCTGTCATGGTCGTTGCAGGACCGAAGGTGACCTGCCCCATATCTACAGTGAAATGGTCATTCTTGTTCACATAATCTGCGAACTCAAGCCCGCCAGATGAAACCCATTTCCATTCGGGCTTTGCCTTCTCATCCTCATGCATAGCGAGGGTTTCAAAGGACATGTGTGTCAGGTGGCAGATATGCTTCCGGCCGTTGTGACCCTTGATGTCCTTTACTGCATCCATATGTTCAATTGTCGTCTTTACGTTGCCAACTCTGCCGAGATTGAGTGGGTGTAGATGCATCGTATGAGGAAGTCCAAGTGCTTCTGTGGCTTGGCAGAGTCCTCGGATGATTTCTCTTGGCGTAATACCCCAGTCTGGGACCTCCGTATCAAGTTCTCGAACGTTGCTTCCGTGAGCCCAAGCGTATGTCCCACCCGGACACACGACCTTCACACCAAGCCCACCGACCTTCCTTAGGATCCAGGCGATGTAACCAGCAAGCCCACTGAGGTCCTTATCTTTAACGTAGTTGAAAGTAATCATACTATTGCAGAACAAAGGTAGAAGACCTGAATCGACATTCGGCAAATCTTCCAGCTCTTCCCAGCTACCCAAACCCTTGAGAGCAGGCAATGCAGGCTCAATTACAGTAGTGTAGCCCATGGCAGAGTATCGGTATCCTATCACGTAGGAGTTGGGCATTGTATACCCCACACCCCCACGAGTGACTTTCGTCTTCGGCACGGGGTCTATCCTGTGGTCCTCCGGGCACATCGCACGGCCAAAGCCGAGTTTGCTGCCGACTATGTGCGCGTGCATGTCCACTCCGCCGGCCATGACTACTCGGCCCTTCACATCGACCTGTTTGGCCTTGCCCTCAACCTTATCGACGATTCTCCCTTCCGAAACTGAAATGTCCATGATCTCCCCATCAATCCTGTTCTTCGGGTCATAGACTCGTGCGTTCTTGAGAATGATATTGCCGGCCATTACGCCACCACCTTCCTGAGTTTGTCATGTATCATCCGAAGCACATCTCTATCTGGTAGCACTCCGTCCGGTGGGTCAACGACCTTCTTCAGATAGAGCGGCAGCCCATCCATCCGGACAGCTGCACCATCACACTCGATGCCAGCCAAAGCCACAGGAATGTTGACCTCTGCGACCAGTGATGTCATGTTGCGCTTGGGATCAATATTGATCACAGGAATCGTCGCCATATGTTCCACTGCTCGACGCGGAAAGTGAGCTGCCGGATCCGCAGCTACATTCAACATCGCATCGGCTTCTCCTCGTGCCAAGACATCAACTGAAGTGTATTCTCCTGGTTGATATCGCGGATACCCACGTGCATAGTCAACTGCGAATGGGTAGCCAGTCTGCCACGTCGAAGTCTTGTTCGCTCCGGCGACATTGAAATGACCCCTCATTGGCATCATATTCCATTTCCCGAACGCGTTCAGGTCCTGGACAAGTCGAATGGCTGCGTCTATGTTTCGGTGCCGTCCGGCAGACTGAGTCAATCCAAGACCGAAGAAGAGAATACCGTACTTGCTGGCCTTCAACGCCTCCACAATCTCAGTGATTCTTTGGATTGAAACGCCTCCAGCCTCATCGACATCTAGTGGATGTCCTCTCGCCAAAGCTCTCATAGCGCCGATTAGTTCGAGGTCCTTCCCGGGTGTTATCTTGACGAATTCATCAGCCATGTTTGCAGTGATTGTCTTCCTGATATCAAAGACCCATATCTTGCGGTCCGCCTTTGGGTCTTTGACGTATTCGCCCTGTGCGCGGACATATCTACTGATGTGCCTAGGATGAGCGAATTGCGGATTTGAGCCCCAGAAGATTATCGTGTCAGCCCGATTCTTAACCTCAGCAAGAGAGCCTGCTGCTTCTCCTGACTCTTGAGCACCCAGTATTGTGGGCCCATGGCACACAGATGATGTATTGTCGACAATTCCACCTGTTGTTTCCGCTATCTTGTATGCCTCCCTATGTGCGTCGTTCTCAGTAGAGCTTAGTCCATAGACCAAGGGCCGTCTAGCAGAGGAAAGAATCTCGACAGCCCGATCAATCGCCTCACCTAGCGAGACCTCGATATGTTTGCCACCCTTTCGTATTGTTGGGCTGATACGATCCTCGTGATGACTTGTGAACTTCGCCTTGCTGATTGCGCAGCCTGTCTCATTCTTCATGATCTGGTTTCCCTCAACCTCTAGGCGGATATCATCACAGAGACATCCGCAGAATGGACAGATGATATGGTCATAGACTTGAGTTTCCTGGTTCATCTAGACCCCCTCCGTCATTGTCTTCAGGAGTTCCTCAGTCGTCAGAATCGGTTCGCCCTTTGCAGGAAGTATCTTCGCATCCATTGTCTTGTACCCAGGCATTCCACTCTCCAGAGTATCAGAGTCCAAGATTACGTTTGCATAGGGACCACAGGGAATGAACGCCACTCCTGGTTCAGCCCTCCGGTCCAAGGCACTGCGCACAACCACACTTCCGTACATCGTTTCGATTCTGACTGAATCACCTTCTTCGACTCCAAGCGATTCAAAAGTGGACTTGTCAATCTCACAGATGGCAACCGCATCGATGTATTCCTGATTCAGCTTTCCAAGCTCCATTCCTCTGCC
>JBHLPB010000156.1:0-6289 GCA_048939905.1 Promethearchaeota archaeon | reverse complement strand
GACGGATGATTGAGGAGAAGCTTGTTTCTGTCAAGGATGTCGTTGCATACGATCTGAGAACGGCTCTTCCTGAGCAGAGAGAGATGCTCATGAAGGAACAAGGAGTTCCGAGCTCTCCCGAAGATTTCTCTACCAAGGTTACGGCGCTGGCAGATAGAGTCGATTTCATCTACGTTTCGGTTGACCTTGATGTCCTCAGACCTGACCTTGTTCATGGTGTAAGCCATCCCGAGTCCGGAGGGCTTGATATGGCCACTCTCACATCATTGCTGGACAAATGCTTCAGGACCGGCCGAATACGCTATGCTGATGTAACCGAGTTGAATCCACTTGTTGACAAGGCTGGACTTGGGGCGATTGCCGCTCGCGACATCGTCAAGTCAATCCTCGCGGGTTTCGCCTTTCAGAAAGGCTTAAATTAGTAGCAATTGCACATAATTCCTCGGTAGAGATGAGCCACTCGAGTGAGGAGAGATTGGAGAATGTGACTGCCCGTGCAGGAGTTATCCTTCGAGAGCTTGGATTCGGAGAGCATGAGAGCCGAGTCGTTATAGCCCTCAACCAGCTCGAATCTGGGACGGTGGCAGATCTGTCTGCAGCCACGAAGATCCACCACGCAAACCTCTATTCTGTTCTTGAAGGCCTGGTCGAGAAAGGTCTGGTAGTAGGCGATGAAGGGAGACCTCGAGTCTTCCAGTTTGCACCTCTGATGCACATGAGGGATCTGCTCTCTGCGAAAGTTGAGCAGCTGGCTCAGGACCTCAAACTGGTGCAGAGTAGAAGAAAGAAGGAGCCAGAGACCCCGACACTGATTTTCACTATCAAGGGGCGTTCAGAAGTCGAGGCAAAGATGCTCAGCATGATAGCGAGGGCCAAACATAGGATAATGCTTGTTGCCCCAAGCCTAGAGAAACTGGGCGCAATGATATCCTCAGCTCTGGCAGCGGCTTCTGGTCGTGGCGTGGCAATAAGGGCCATTCTGGGAGAACGTTCGGCAATTGATGATTTGTCTTTTCAACAGAAGTTCAGAGAAGATACACTCGCCGTCGACCTTGTCGTTGACAGCGAAGAGGCTCTCATATCGATGCCCGATCTCTCAATCTGCGGATGGGCTGACAACCCGCTTATATCACATCAACTCGAAGGCTTTCTTGAACAGACGTGGGAACTAGCGAGGCAATAGACCATGGTTGATTATGACGTAATTGTAGCAGGAGCAGGTACGGGTGGAGCAATCACCGCCTATACGCTTGCGAAGAAAGGACATTCAGTCTTGATGATTGACAGAAAGGAACGGGAACGGATAGGACTCAAGACTTGCGGAGATGCACTTGGAGACCATCATGTCAAGAAGATGAAAGAAATGATTGGTCTACCAGACCTTCCGAAAGACATCGTCGAGCATGAGGTTTCAGGTATTGACCTCTACGCTCCTGACGGCGTGAATAAGCTCTCCATGATCGGGCCATCAACGAAGGGGTACTCATTCAACCGCCACAAGATGGGCCAATGGCTCGTTTCCCTGACTGTGAAGGCAGGCGCGGAAGTCATGGCTTCTACGAGGGTCAAAAGACCTCTCTTTGATGAGGGCAAAGTGTCTGGAGTTAGAATCTCCAAGGAAGGAGATGACGCCGACAAGGACCTCAGGGCACGCATAGTCGTTGATGCGACTGGGGCCACGGGAATGCTCCGCCGACAGCTGCCTGAGAGTTCGCTGATTGAGAAGACCGTGGCCAAGGAAGACCAGATGGTGGCCTGGCGTGACATATACGACACTCCCGAGCATGAATTCGATACTCCTGACATACTTCAGATTCACTGGAACCAGGAACAGACCTTAGGAGGCTACACTTGGGTCTTCCCGCAAGGGCCCCACAGAGTCAATGTCGGACTAGGTGTGATGATCATTCCGGGATACACACATCCTCGGAAGATCTACGATAGCTTTGTCAAGGAGAACTGGAGCTTCATGAAGACGAAGCTTGTGACAATCGACAGTAGTGGCGGAACCGCTCCTATCCGAAGACCGATCGACACGATGGTAGATGACAACTTCATGCTCGTGGGAGACGCAGCATGTCAGGTCAATCCCATTCACGGCGGTGGCATCGGGTCTTCGATGCAGGGTGGTGTGCACGCCGCTCAGGTGGCCTCAGAGGCACTCGAGCGTAATGACACATCAATGGAATCGCTGTGGGACTACAATCCTCGCTATATGGAGAGTTACGGCATAAAACAGGCCTCTCTGGACGTGTTTCGATGGTTCCTTCTGAACGTGACAAATGATGACATCAACTTCGCCTTCGAGAAGGGAATCGTGAAAGGCATTGACCTTCTGAGTGTCAGTATCACTGGCAAGATGGAGATTGGAACTGGAGAGAAATTCAAGAGACTGCTCGCAGGCATAGGTAGGGTTCCACTTCTGATGCGAGTCAACAAAGTAGCGAAACTCATGGACCAGATCAAGGATGTTTACTCACAATATCCAACCACCCCCAAAGGCTTGGCTGATTGGAAAGCAAGGCTTGCTCCTATCTATGATGCAGCCAAGAAGGCGTAGCTATCGAGCCGAGTGATAGAATGAGATGTGTTGGAGTCGCTTCGAGCATTGAGCTATTCGTGCCTAGCGACTCCTACTTCTCGTACTTCAATAGTCCTTACATTGGACACAGGAGGAGCTCATCTGTCGACGTCTACCCTTCTCACAAGGAATGGGAAGGACCCGCATTCTCTCCCATTGATGGCAAGATAGTAAGATTGAAGGAGGTTTCCATGGGTGCTCCAAAGGTCTTCCCATCTGAGGATCGTGACTATGCAATTGCCATACGACCAGAGGAGGAATCCAGCCACATTGTTCGAATTCTGCATTGTCGCCCTAGTGTGTCCGTGGGTGAGTCCGTGGCGAAAGGTGACGAGATTGGTGGAGTCCTGCGCTCCCGTTTCTTCTGTTTTTGGACAGGGCCTCACTATCATGTAGAGGTGCTGCCCGAGATTGGTTTCCACCGGTCCTCGAAATCCTCTCCAATTACTGTAGATTTCCCTACGGCTTCTTCAGTAGAGATGGAGAGTCCTAAGGAGATAGAATGCGAGGTGCTAGAGTCATCAGCTGACGTTCTGGTTGGAGTTTCCAAGAGAGCTTCATACGCAAAAGCGGGAGACCTCCAAGGACACCTGGCATTCACACGTTCCGCTGCAAAGGGGGGAATACTTGACGCTGGAGTCCCGCATTACGAGCACGGAGGTGTGGTTGCTGGAGGCTTGGCACAAGAAGACAAGGCGGTCAAAGCGTGGAGCGCCAAGATAGGAGTCGTGACCTCAGCGGGAGATAGCTTCCTGCAATTCAAGATCACTGAGCACTTCAGCCCGAGGGTCGATGGTGAACTTATACGGGGCATATCCAATCACGTATATTCGAAGACACAGACAGTCAAGGGTCTGCCCCCTGTATATCTGATTCCCAAGAAGATAGGCCAATTTGAGGAAAGATACAACGAGGGTGATGTCTTCGTTCTATCGTTCTAACTGAATCGCCGCATAGAACTAGCGATGTTCATTAATCCAATGTCTAATCCAGTCTGCTGGGGCGAGGAGTGCTAGCCTAGGCCCAGAGAACCGCATTACTCTTCGTATTTCTTCTCTCATGATCGGCCGATAGCAGTGGATTTCACACTTCCTGCACGTCGGCTTGTCTTCGCCATAGGTGCAGTGGTCTAGCCTGTGGTGACTATAGTCCAGGAGATCTGTGCAATTCTCACACAACGAACCGGTCAGTGAATCGTGTTTGCTATCACAGTAATAGCGAATCATCCGCTCCACGGTTTCCTTCTCCTTCTGAATCTTGGGATCTTCTAGACGGTCATCCTTGGGACTCATAGACCAACACTCGAGTGTGAAATTGCCCTTTCCAGTATGTATGCTCTTATCAATGCTGAGATGCGTCTTTGGTGCTCCTTGAGTTCTGTCGCGGCCGAATACGCGTTTCGATGCAATCTGAACACAGCGACATCGTTATAGCATAAGGACGCGGCAGAATGCCTCGATGGCCTTGGTTGAGAAGATACGGCTCTCACTTGGTACTGCAATCCAACTCGGATTGAAGGGCGGAACGATGGACGCCTGTTTCACTACAGCCTTCCTTATGACGTACAAGGACGGGAAATGTAGAGCGAACTGCGCGTTCTGTCCACAGGCTCGTGAGAGTACTTCTTCATCAGATCGACTTTCTAGAATCTCGTGGCCTGAATACACGTTCAACGAGGTACTCGACAAGCTAAATACTCTCGAGGCATTCCAGCGTTTATGCATTCAGTCGTTGAATTATCCTGAGGCAGTCGAGGATGTTGTCAACATGCTGGAAGCGATTCGCGCAAAGACAGATCTACCAGTTTCGGTATCGATCCACCCTCTTGATCCGGCTAGTATGATCAGAATCCGTGATGCTGGAGCTACTAGTATTGGCATTGCATTTGACGCATGTACGCCCGAACTCTTTGATGCTGTCAAGGGGAAGAAGCGTGGCAGTCCGTATCGGTGGGAAAAGCACCTGAAAGCCCTGGAAGATGCCCTGCAGGTATTTGGCCAAGGTAACGTCACGACGCACCTTGTGATTGGTCTAGGTGAAACGGAGAAAGAGGCGGCAGATTTCATTCTGACTATGCACAATATGGGAATCAGCGTGGGGCTGTTTGCCCTCACCGGTGTTCGTGGGACGACTCTTGAGAAAGAGGAGCCTCCCGAGATGTCCACCTACAGGAGGATGCAGGCTCTGAGGTACTTGGTATACCATGGTTACGTGACCGATGGCAACGTCGCTTCTGATTCTAAAGGGACTCTCAGGGTTGACTTGGATTCATCACTTCTTAGGATACTCTTGTCATCAGGTGAGGCATTCCGAACCTCGGGCTGCGTAGGATGTAATCGCCCGTTCTACAACGAAAGACCCAGCGGGCCAATGTATAACTACCCGCGACCATTGACTCCGGAAGAAGCTACAGATGCTTTGGCAGAAACTGGCTGGTGACTCGAAGTGGAGAAGATACGGTTTCTGGATTTGTCCGTTCAAGACGCTCACCAAAACATGGCAATTGATGAAGCCATAATGAGGCTACTGAAGGACGGGAGAGTTCCGCCAACTCTGAGACTCTATCGCTGGAAACCCTCGGCTGTATCTATTGGCACGTTTCAAGGCATGAAGGAGGAGGTAGACCTCGAATATTGCAGCAAGAACGATATCGACTACATTCGAAGGATTACCGGAGGTGGTGCCGTCTACCACGATTTTGAAGGTGAGATAACGTACAGCATCATTCTACCCAGAGGACATCGACTGGCCCCAGATGACATACTCGAATCCTATGGAGTCTTGTGCAGTGGTGTCGTCAAAGGTCTCGAACACCTTGGAATAGATGCAGAGTTCAAACCAATCAACGACATAGTAGCTAGCAGCAAAAAGATCTCAGGGAATGCTCAGACTAGACGACATTCTTGTGTACTTCAACATGGCACCACTCTTCTAGACCTTGACGTTGAGGTCATGTTCTCTATCTTGAAAGTCCCTCAAGAGAAGATTTCAGACAAGATGATAGCAGATGTCAAAGAGAGGGTCACATCCATCCGTGAGCTACTTAGACGTGAAGTCAGCATGGATGAACTTAGAGAGGCACTTGTATTCGGTTTCTCTGAAGCTCTCGACCTAGAGTTGGCGCCCGGATCCCTCATACAGGAGGAAACGGAACTCGCAGCGAGTCTAGTGCTTGAGAAATACGGGACGGACGAATGGAATCTCTCAAGGTGACAGTCTTGAAGTTCGTTAGCTATAAGATTCCGGATGGGAAGATGGTCAAGGTGAGAGTCGATGTGAGGAATGACTTAATTCAGGGCATAACCATCCTCGGCGACTTCTTCCTGCATCCTGAAGACACACTAGAGGGAATGGAGCAAGGATTGATTGGCACTAGAGCCGAAGAAAGCACCATCGCCCGTGTCATCCAAAACATCCTTGACCGACACAAGGCCGTGTTAATTGGAGCTACTGCAAGAGACCTCGCAAAGGCCATTATGATGGCATACAAGGCAGATTGACTCTACCAGCATCACGTGGGTTTCCTGACCGAAATGGATAACTCCTGACGATCCAGAGAAAGGGAGAAACCGTTTTCTAGGGCGAAACGAGCACTTCCAATATGAAGAGGAGCTTCGAGGAACTCACTGACCACCTATTCAGGGACAATCCAGTGCCTAGAGGATCCATCATGCTTACGGGAGTCGGTGTGGTACGCCCAGACGACTT
>JBHLPB010000006.1:9307-25320 GCA_048939905.1 Promethearchaeota archaeon | reverse complement strand
CGGAAGACGATTAGAAGTGTATCCCTTTCAAGTTACTCTTGACTCTACTAATCAGCGACTCTGTATATTCAGTGCAGCTCTGACTCTCTGTATGAGCATCGCCATACTCCGTGACCTTGGAACGAGAAAGCTCCTCCACTATGTTCTGTGACCCCTTACCCACAATATCGAGCTCATAGCCCCCCTCCAAGAAGAAAGTTAATCTTCCTTTGGAGTGCTTCTTGGCTATCCCCTTGAGTCGAGAGTTCATCATCGCGATGCCCGAAGTTGTCAGTCCAAGCACCGTTAGGGGGTCGCTGAAATGCCCATCAAATCCTGTTGAAACAAGTACGAACTCTGGCTCAAATGAATCACTGACCGGTTCGACCACCTCGGAAAACGCCATTTCGTAGGAGGTGTCACCGGCTCCAGGATACATTGCAAGATTGACATTGTAGCCCTCACCATCCCCGGAACCAATCTCATCTGGGAAGCCTGATCCTGGAAAGAGAGTCCTCCCATCTTGGTGAAGTCCGATGTATAGCACGTTATTGCTAGAGTAGAAGGCATTCTGGGTGCCATTTCCATGATGAGCGTCATAGTCTACAATCAGCACTCTCTCTAGTCCGTGTTGCTGGATCAAGTGCAGTGAAGCAACAGCTATGTTGTTGATGAAACAGAACCCAAAGGCTCTCTGGTATTCAGCATGATGTCCAGGAGGGCGGCATAGGACATACGCATTCTCAGATTGACTTGCCATGATCCTATCCATGGCCATGCTACCTGCGCCGGCGGCCAAGATCGCCGCATCATACGTGTGTCTGTTGACGGAAGTGTCCAATGTGAAGTACCCTCCACCGCTCTCAGAACTCTCTCGTACCTTCTCAAGGTAGTTCCTGTCGTGTAGAGCATATACCAAGGCCAAGTCAGCTGGTTTTGGTTCAACCAACACCATCTTGGATGTCTGCAGAAGACTCGTTCGTTCGATGTAGCTCATGGCTGTAGTCAAGCGTTCTGGTCGTTCCGGATGCCCCGGTGACATAACGTGCTTAGTGAACATCTCATGATAGAACAGATCTGTAGTCATTGTAATCACTTTCCGCAGACCACATGTTTGGTTTCTTGCGGCGCCATTTGCTTTGAAACCCTGCAGATAAGTGTAGACCATGACTGACACGTTCGTGTTCTATATTAGAACACGTGTTCTAAGAACTCCATGCAACAACGTTTATCTTAGTATCAGACAACGAAACGTCAACACGGGTCGGTAGTCTAGCTTGGTATGATTCTTGCTTGGGGCGACTAAGGACCTAGGACCTCAAGTCACAGAATGCAAGAGATCGGGAGTTCAAGTGTGCACAGGAGTGTCCTGTGCATTGAAAATCTCCCCCGGCCCACCATTAGTATTCCCACCAGTTCTACAGAGAATCAACTATGTCAGGCCAGATGATGCAGAGAATGGAGGAGAGATCCGGTGCCAACAAGGGACACCACTCAAACCCCATGACACCGGACTCATCACAAACCCGTCTCGTCCGACCCTAATAAGCACCACAAGAACAATGTTTCCGGTTGATCAGCTATCTGCCCCTTACTTCCCAAATAGTTTCATAGATTGGTCCCGCTTGAGTCAGAGTGCTTCGAGTTAGCCTGAAACAGTCCACAGACATTGTGCCAACGGACTCTGCGGCCAAACCATCAAGATTCCCGAAGATCCGTTCACGGTCTTTGACAGAGCGTACTCGAGCTATCGTTACGTGTGCATGAAATCTCCTGTCGGATGGGTAACCCAAGTTTCCCAGCAGGTCATCTATCGAGAGTTTGAGTTTCGTGAGCCTCTCGACATTGTGAGTGACGCCAATCCAGATAACATTGGGTCGCCGTTTGCTGGGAAATGCTCCTACACCCTCGATGTTGATTGTGAATGAACTGAACTCAATCTTCTCAAGTTCATTTCGAATCTGATCTATCTTGCCAGGTCGGGTATCCCCGAAGAATCGAAGCGTGAAATGGAGATTGCCTGGGTCAACAATCTTCATCTTTGCAGCTTGTCTGTCCAGCTTCTGCTGGATATGCGTAATCCGCGAGATTAGTGCGCTATCCTCGATGTCTACACTCAGAAATGCTCTGACCGCCTCAGGCATGATTTCACCTCGTACTCCATAACGGTTCGCATGATGCATTGATATATCGTATGGACTCTGTCCAACCACAAGGATTAAGCAGTACGTAGGAGTTTGGGCATTCGGGTCTTGGAGTCTACGAGAATGAAGCTTCTAGTACTGACCGGAATGCCTGGTTCCGGAAAGAGTTCTGTGGCTGATGTCTTCCGCAGGGCCGAAGTTCCAATAATCATTATGGGGGATGTGATCCGTGCAGAGGTCGAAGGACGCGGTCTGGAGCCCAATCCTGCAAACACGAAGGCCGTGATGCTAGAGCTTCGTGAACGTGATGGACTAGGAGCAGTGGCGAAACGCTGCATAAAGAGTCTAAAGGCCTCTAGTTCCGATCTCTTGGTCATTGAAGGGTGTAGAAGTCTTGCAGAAGTAGAAGTCTTTGACGACTACGCTGAAACACTATGGACGGTATGCATTCATTCCTCTCCACAGACGCGATTCTCAAGGCTTAAAGACCGTGGCAGAGAAGACGACCCCAAGGATTGGAGTGTCTTCAGAGAACGCGATCTACGAGAGATATCTGTTGGTCTTGGAGCAGTCATAGCACTAAGCGATATTGTAGTCATCAATGAAGGAACCCTAGAGCAATTGGAGAAAGAGGCGGACCAACTTGTGCAGAGGTTCATCTGACATGCACATAGTTGCCAGCACAATCATTCATCCTACAGAAGATGTAATGCGAGTCGAGGCCACTCTAGGGAATCTCTTTCTCCCAGACTCCCAGCTGGTCGAAACGGAAGGGCACCAGATTAAACTCTCTTCTGTGAAGAGGGACTCTCTCGATTATGTCAGAACTAAGATTCATTCACTTCGGATAATCGATGCTGTTCGTTCACGGCTGCTATCTAACTGGGACGGCGAAGAAACAACTTTGTGTTTTGACAAGCAGGCCGCCTATCACGGGAAACTAAGACTTGTCGATGATAGACAAGAGGAGCCTCCCTTGGGGCCTGTTGAGATTATGATAAGATTCGCGTCTGAAGAGGAGTTCGAAGCCTTCCTCGCATGGTTCGTACCACCCACGAAAGACGGTCACGTCATCAGCCACTAGAACTGAACTGCTGAAACCTCTCTTGTGAGGCCGCTGTGCACGCGAACTTCTAGGCGACTTGTGACTGCAAACCCAAGTTCAAGAATCATCTCATTCACATTCATGTCACTGCTTCCGCAGATACACATTCGTCCGCCAGTTCGAATCATATCCGGCACTTCTTCCAAGAACATTCTGACCAAGTTTACTGCTCTTGCTCCACGAGTTGAGCTTGTTCTACCATATGGTGGGTCAGTGACAATGCAGTCTAGTCGCTGTTTGCCCACAGGAGATGAGCTTGCATCAGTCTGGATAAGGGCAAAATCACTATGAGGAATAGCAGAGAGATTGGTCCAGGCCCCATTGATAAGCCGCCAGTTAAGATCTATTCCAATCGCTCTTGCGCCTAACAACGCAATCTCACAGAGAATTCCGCCTCCTCCACAGAACGGGTCAAGAACGATACTATCCGACCGGACCCCCGCAAGATTACACATTGCTCTGGCCAGTTGGGAATTCATCATTGACGGATGAAAGAAGGCCTTCCTCCCTGGGTCCCTCAATCTCAGCTCCCTTCTTATCACTGACTCTCTTGATTCGCACACTATGGTCCCTGATGAAGTCAAGATGACAACTATCCTGACATCAGGAGCATCCAGTGCAACTCTTGCCCCTGTTGCTCTACGAATTCGTGTGCCTAGGAATATTGTCAATTCATCCCTAAACTCAATCTCTCTACTTCCCGTCAGTGATTTGCTTCGTACACTGAATGAGCTCTGAGGACCGATGAGATCCCTGAAGATGTCGTCATTTACCCAATCCAACGTCTTGTCAGAGGATGGGTCCCTAGCGAGTATGATTCCCGCCTCTTTAATCATGGCTGCCCTATCAAGCAAAAAGGTCGTAGGATTGCTGTCCATCTCAATCAGAGCCAATGGTCCGGTCCAGGACACAACGGCATTCTCGTCTAGAATGCGAATGAGTGAATCAAGTTCTGCTTTTGCCAGCTCAATGTTCTCACCTGAAGCAAATGCAAAATACCCGACCAAACGCAAGACCCCGTCTAGATGATGATATTGTCGCCACCCAAGAAGGTGCGTTGTAGTTCCCCATACAAGGTTTCAACTCCAGTCACCTGCTTGGCTGACACCGGCACAACAGTGCCACTCGTATCTATCTCAGTCAGCATTCTCAGAATTGATTCAGAGTATTCCCTGAGAAGCCCCTCCGACGTGCCATCTAGCGCCTCTTCCAAGAGATATGCATCGCTTGACCAAGATAGAATCTCTTCCACCTGCTCATCCATTAAGATATCCGACTTGCTAAGTACACTTAACTGAGGAAGACCAAAACGGATGCTTATCGAGATTCCGAGTAACATCGATGAGAGATACCCTGTAGGGGTACGGGCAATGTTGGAGTCAAGAAGATACAGGGAAACTGCTGGATCTTGGCCTCTCAAACCAGATACCATCATCGGGCCAGAGTTACGGTAGGCGAAGAGTTCCATCTGTCCAGGACAATCCACGAGAACGTAGTCACGCCCTAGTTCGAAGATCTCATCTCGCAAGTCACTCGAATGACTCACGGCCATGTCCAATGAGGCCACCAGTGCTCCATTAGGACCCAGGTTGAATCTCCTCATCACCTCTCCATAGTTGACGTATTCACGGATATCAACGTCGCTGGTGTACGGCGGATCATCAACACCTGGATCAAGATTCACCACTGTTACACTCATCTCATCAGCAATCAACCACTTCTCAAGAGTAGAGGTGAGAAGCGATTTGCCAGAACCTGCTGTGCCAACCAAGAATACGTAGAACATGGTCTCTAATCAACCCCACATCGTGTAAAACCCTCTTTGAGTGCTTCGGTATACTTACAGTTGGCATGATGCATGCCATAACTCAATCACCTAATCAGCATCCAAAGACTCTCTCCTGTCACTTCTGCGCAAGTCTTATCAGCGATGCCAGCGGGATTTCAATTATGGAGCAGAATGAGGCACTCCAAAAACTGGCGGAGGCTATGGCCGGTGAGATATGCCTCGCGGAGAACGATCCCGGGGCAATCATGAAGCGCTGGCGGGAGCGATTCCAAATCTCTCAGAAGCATCTGGCGAAGCATCTAGGAGTGTCTCCGTCCGTGATAAGTGACTATGAAAGCGGTAGAAGGAAATCACCACGTGTGGACACCATCAGGAGGTTTGTCGAGGGTCTAATAGAGATGGATGCAGTCAATGGCGGTAGGGTCGCGACAGCTCTAGAGAAGCTGGTGGCCCCCGAGATTGCGTCCGACGCGATACTTGACATCCGAGACTTCGGACTTGCAATACCAGCACGTCATCTCACTGACCGACTGGAATGCACGATACTCACACACAACGACTTACTGGACCGTCCTATCTACGGATATACCGCGCTTGACAGTGTGAAAGCTATAGTGAGTCTAACGCCCCAACAGTTACTTCGTCTGTATGGTGGGACTACTCAGAGAGCCGCTATTCTGACCAATGTCAAGACAGGAAAGACTCCGATGGTCGCCATAAAGACCAGCCAGATTGGAACATCGACTGCAATACAGCCCGCAGTTGTGATACTCCAAGGGGTGGAGGAGCTTGATCCTCTAGCCGTTCGTATTGCAGACAGTATCCACCTGCCTCTCTGCATTACAAGTCTGAGCTCAGATGACCTCATCCGGGAGATTCGATCATTCAATCCGCAGATGTGAGTTCCTAGAGGAGATATCAATGGATTTCGTAATGGAGGTCAACGACCCTATTCACGGTTTCATTGGATTGACGGAAATCGAGGCGAAAGTAGTCAATTCTGCGCCGTATCAACGTCTAAGAAGAATCAAGCAGCTGTCTGGTGGTCATTTTGTGTACCCCACTGCAGAACACACTAGATTCGGACACTGTATTGGCGCAATGCATCTTGCAGGTCTTGTGGGCAGACGCCTACTAGAATCACTGAAACTGGGTGAACACGCTCTCCAAGAGGTGCGAATTGCGGCTCTCTTGCATGATATGGGCCACGGACCATTCAGCCACGTCTTTGAAGAATCTCTCATAGAACGAAGAGGATGGAATCATGAAGATGTCACTGAGTGGATAATTCGCGAGAGCGATGTAGGTGATCTGCTTGAAGATGCTGGAATATCAAAGAATAGAATTGCCAACTTGGTCCGTGGACGGCGTAAGAAGAAGACCGACAAGGTAGTCAGTTCAATCGTTGCCGGACAAGTAGATGCTGACAAAATGGACTATCTTATACGCGACTCGTTCTATTGCGGAGTGAACTATGGACTTGTGGACATTCACCGTCTGATTAACAGTCTAGAGGTATCTGATGACCTAACGCTTGAGTTTGATTTGGCTGCCCGTGGCGCGCTTGAGGCCTTTCTAGTTGCTAGGTATGAGATGTTTCTCAATGTATACTATCACAAGACGGTAAGAAGTGTTGAAGTCATGCTCATCAAACTGATGAACGCTGCAGACACTGTGTTAGGACTGACAAGCTTCTCAACTCCGGAAGAATTTCTGGAGCTGGATGATATGTCACTCATATCTCGAATCAGAAGAATCAACCCTTCGGAATCAGAGTCTGCGCAAGAGGCCGTTACTATGGTAAATATGCTAGACTCTCGCATTCTCTACAAGTCTGTCTTCGAGAAAGTACTACACACGGAGGACCGTTTCGTTTCTAGGATTCTAACTAAGCGCAAGGTCAGAGAGAGCATCCAAGAGGAGATAGCTGCAGGTGCAGGAGTAAAGCCAGACGAGGTCATTGTGGATGTTCCTACGCTCCCTTCTGTTCCTTACAACCCACATCAGCTAAACCCAATGGAAATCAAGATATTTGAGAGGTTTGAAGGCAAGAAGATACCTCACAATCTGTCAGAGTATTCAAACATCGCCGAGATGATGAAGGTGTATCTTGATGTCATCAGAGTATACACATTCGATCGCCACAGAACCAAGGTAGGTCTTGCGGCAAGAAAGATCTTTGAAGAGCTGCCTGACGCTGCCCTGATACACATGTGACCTTGCAGGCGGAGCCCATTGTGGAGATTATATAGTAAGGTCAGAAGTTCTACTTTGGACCATCAGTCAGGTCCGGAGCCGGATTATTGACCGACGAGCTGACGGAAACACTGCAAAACATCAAGGTGATTGCAGGCGTTGAGAATGTAGTCCTAATTCAGAAGGATGGACTTCCAGTTGCAAGTGCAGGAGTGTGGTTCAGCAAAGAAGAGGTATTTGCAGTTGCATCTTCAACCTGCGCGATATATGGAGTTGCAAAACTCATCCACGGTGAGTTCAAGTATCTACTGATGGAGTCCGAAACGTCCAAAGTCTTCCTAGCCTCTCTTCCAAACAATCCCGACTACTTTCTCACAATAACAACGGCACCAAGAGTGAATCTGGCGGCCCTATTCATAGAGATGAAAGACAGCCTTTCCCGCATAACATTCCTACTACGTCAGCATGTCGATGGCAGACTGCCTCCTCTGCGTTCCTACAGCACGGATGAAACAAGTCAGGTACTAAGAGGCTTTTCTGTGTCTGAAGGACAGAGTTCCTCCTATTCTACCTCCAGATCGATCATCTCTCTGGATCGCTCACAAGCCCTGACACTGAGGGCATTGTTAAGACAGATTCATGACAGTATTCCTGACATCAAATCGGTCTTTCTGTCTCTGAGTGGAGGAGTCCGAGTCTCTCTTGAGGGGTTCACAAACGATAGACTTGCCGCGATGTCGTTTGCTCTTCATGATGCATCCGAACGGGTCGTCAGAACTCTGAGGAACAGCTCTCTCCAGACTGTTCTCTGTGAGGCAGGAAGCACGCGCCATTTTACCTATGCAGTACCTAACGGTGTGTTCAGTATGTGGGTGAACCGAGAGGGCCAGAAACTCGGATTGATGAGATTGCTGCTGAAACACTACATCGACGAGATCAAACGGGTCCTATACGCTGCAGAAGGAATGAAGCCTGCCGTACCTGATGATCTGAAAGAGCTGCTTCTGTCAGGAGGGGCCGAGAATGGAATTGTTATGGCGAGGCGAGAACCATGACTTACTCAGTAATGCGTATGATTGAATTGATGGGGGACGGCTTTCCACTTCTGTTGAACTCAGTCCTCAATCGAATCCCGATTCTTGTCACAGGCCAAGACGTCGAGTTGGTGGATGACATCTCTGAGAGCCTTACGATGCTCTGCCCTCATCATCATAAGCTAGTGTTCTGGCGTGATTTCACATCTGAAGGCGAGCTTCTCTCTGTATGGGAAGAGGAGAAGCACAACCACGAAGTAAGTAGGACTGTAGTATGTGGTCTTTCTTCCAATCTCAGACTAGCTATCGAACGCATAACACGTTTCACGAGCTGGATTTTGGCAATACCAATCGGGGCCAGTGTACTCGGCATTCATGTTGATGAGGAGCTTATGCAGACAGTCATCCATCGTGTGCTTCAACACACTCAGAACTGTGGGATACTCAGAGTCACATCCCCGTCATCAATCAGCTTCTCTCTTGTCGAGTCATGTGTCAGCAGCCTTGAAATAGAGAAGAAGATTGTAAGCAAGATTCTCACAAGGAAAACACAATCATTGGAGAGAATTCGAAGACTCCTCAGAAAATCACTCCGTGGTCTAGATGTGTCGAAACACATTATGAATGCAATCCTGAAACTGGACGACGAGTCTGAGAAGCTGACCCACGACGTGTTTGATGAGGAGGTGAACAACTACGTTCATGCAGCTAGAAGAGCCGTCACACTTCTATCAAGGATTCGTCTGGCACGCGAGCTAGGCGCCTCCACGACGCTTACTGAGAGGAATCTCTACGAGGCAATTGGGTGGGAGGGCGGAAATATGTCAGACTTGATTCGATTCATCCGGGCTGAATGGCACGAGGACTTCTCCGACTGTGTGAAGTCCGGTACTCTATCCGGACTCGGAGCCTGGGTCGATAGCATGTGGGGGGCCTGAGAAGGAGGAAAAAGGGGTGATTATAGACTATGGCACAAGGACAGTTGGTCTGAAGATAGTGTTCTTCGGACCCGCAATGAGTGGGAAAACTACGGCAATCAGGTGGCTCTTCATGAGTCTAGACTATGCTGACAAGCTTACGTCTATCGAAAACACCGTCGGTAGAACTATGTTCTGCGATTTCGGCACAATCCCTTTTCCCATAGGAAACACTTGGACAATCAATGCACATGTGTGGTCCGCGACCGGCCAAGACTTCTATAGGTCAACCAGGGAGGTAGTGCTAGTTGGCGCCGATGGAGTGATCTTCATGGTTGATTCTCAAGAACACCTACTTGATGAGAATCTGGCCAGCTGGAATGAGCTCATGGCCTTGGTCGCTGAAGAAGAGCGACCCCTCCCGGTCGTGGTCTGTCTTAACAAACAAGACCTTCTTGGAGCTGTTCAAGAAGAGCGTGTGAGGTCACATTTGAGGCTACCCTACTCCGTACCCATTTTCAAGAGCATTGCCAAAGATGGATTCAATATACTTGAGGCATTTCAACATCTCTTCCGAGATGCTATGCGTGCCAGTGTTCTTGCTCAGCCTGTCTCTTGAGAGATGTGTTCAACTGCAAGAAACCCTCCTCTCAACGAACGATTTATACGAGCCTCGTGCGACTGCCGCTACAGCCTTAGATTCCATTGAGGACCAATTGGCAATCTACGTGCCAATACGAGGAGTCATACTTGAACTCAGTACACAGTGAAACGCGATTCGTTTTTGTCACAGGAGGGGTGCTCTCCGGAATCGGAAAAGGCGTCACAACGGCCTCAATTGCCAAGTTGATGCAGTTTCGCGGCTACAATGTTTCCATAATCAAGATTGATCCCTACCTTAACATCGACCCGGGAACACTCAATCCAATCGAACACGGTGAGGTCTTTGTCACGGACCAAACGTGGATATTCAAACCCGCTGAAGGTTTTGAGTTCAAGATATCTGAGATTGATCTGGACTTCGGAACTTATGAGCGGTTCACAGGCATGGAGGTCCATCCTTCTCAGAATATCACCTCCGGCCAAATCTACACATCAGTAATCCTGGGGGAACGGAAAGGAAGCTTTCTCGGTCGAACTGTCCAGATAATTCCTCATATCACTGACAGAATCAAGAAACGGATATGGGATGTAGTAGAGGAACAACAGCCCGAAGTACTGCTGATTGAAATTGGAGGAACAGTTGGCGACATCGAAGCAATGCCCTTTCTCGAAGCAGTCAGACAAATGATACGTGAGGTGGGTAGAGAGAGGGCGGCACTCGTACACGTTACACTTGTCCCTTACCTGCAATCGGTTGGTGAATTCAAGACGAAACCAACACAACACAGTGTCAGGACTCTACAGGGCCTCGGCCTGCAGCCCTATGTCATGATATGCAGGGCTGATGAGGACCTCTCAGACTCTGCAAAGCAGAAGATTGCCCTTTTCTGCAACGTACCCGAAGAACGTGTGATATCGAATCCCGACATTCCAGTCGTCTATCGGCTTCCTCTGTCATTTGAGGAACAGAGTCTCGGAAACATTCTCACAAAACATCTCGGACTGGAACAACGAACTCCTGAAACGAAAGACTGGCGTAAGATGGTGGACTCATTCGAGACCCTCTCAAAGACCGTGGTAATTGCCATGCCTGGCAAGTACACAACTCTCAGTGATTCATACAAGAGTATCAATGAGGCGCTTTCTCATGCGGGGGCCGCTTGTGGGGCAGAGGTAGAGATCAAGTGGATTCGAACTGAGGAACGCTGTGATCGGGAGAGTATACAGCAAGACATGAGTGATGTAGACGGCGTACTTCTGACACCCGGCTTTGGCGAACGAGGCGTCGAGGGCATGATTTGTGCTGCTGCAGTAACGCTCGACATGAAGATTCCCATGCTAGGAATATGCTATGGTGCCCAGCTTGGCACAGTCGCATTTGCACGAAACATTATGGAGTGGAACGGAGCTCATACTACGGAGGTTGATGCTGACAGTCTCTATCCCGTTGTGGATCTGATGGATGGCCAGAAGCTGACAACTGACAAGGGTGGAACAATGCGTCTTGGTGGTCATGAAGTCAAGCTCGTTGAGGGAACACGACTTCACAGAATCTATGGAGAGGACCAAGTCAGAGAGAGATTCAGGCACAGGTTCCATCTGATCGACCGATACGTTGGCAAAATGAAGGAGCAGGGATTGATTATTTCAGCCTATGATTCGACAGGCGAGATCATCAATGCAATCGAGCTAGTCGACCATCCTTTCTGGATCGGAGTTCAATTTCATCCCGAATTCAGATCGCGTCCTGACGCCCCACACCCACTCTACTTGGGCCTTATTAGAGCAGCTCTCGAATACAGGAAATTGAGAGGGAAGAAGTAGTGGAACGGAACCTCGACTCGATGCTTGCTGTTCTGGTTGAGGAGATAGAGAAAATCGAGAGCACCCGAAGGAGATTCGGGTCCGCCTTGACTCAGATAAAGGGCGACCTGAATCTAGGTAGGTTTCCAGCGCTCGCACCAGATGCCGTAGAAACCACATTCTCGAAGAAGATCGAACCCACTGGACTGTCGGGCCTGAGGATTGCCGGCATAGATGGGGGATTGGTAAGACGACGTTTCAGATCCATGGATCTAGTGTTGACACGTGGAATTGCTGTCGTCTTCTACTTCGGACCGGAGGAGGGGCCGCGCGTTGACTTCTTTCCAAGTGCATTTCCCGAGCCCAGAATCAAGCCAGTCATGCTGACCCTTCCAGGACCCGAATTAGACCAACTGGCATCATTGGAACGGGTTGAGGCAGAGCTTAGAGTAGCACTGTCCGTTCTTGATGAGGTTCATGTCGACGTTATTCTTGTAGACGGCTCGCTGTTTCACCATCCGAGAGACCGCCCTCAGACTGGCTCCCCAGCTTATGAGAAGTTCCAAGAAGTGACAGCACTATATAGACTACTCTACAATCGAACGATGAAGAAGAACGTAGTCCTAGCTGGCATCGTGAAGGACAGTCGTTCAACGCGCTTGGTAAACACCTTGAGTGATATCCTTCCACATGTGATGAGGAACCCCTCTGTTTTTGAGATGCTGCAGGGGGTTGACTATCGTTGGCTACTCAAAATCTCGAGAGACTGTGACCTACTTGACACATTCCTAGAAGAGGGAGAACGAACCTATGCATTTAGGTACTCGGCAGAATTCGCGCAGGACTCTAATGCCTCCGCGGATGATATGTCTTCGTGGACCTCCTCAATCTGGGTCACGTATCTAAAGACGGCGCGAGACGACCTACCGCTCAGAATAGAAGTTCTTGTTGATGAAGATAATGGAATACAGCAACTCGACAGAGCACTTTCGGTGATACTACCCCTGTCTTGGCAGCATCCAGAGTATGGTGTTCCAACCCCAATTCTAGAGGCTGACGCCCGGGCAAGAATCAGTAACAACGAAACGCAGATGGTTATCGATAGACTGATGGCATTATCAGGTCTGACCTACGCTACACTAGAGAGAAGACGTTCCAGGAATCCGTTTGGAGGATAGTACATTGACTGAAAAGAAGCCCTATGCTAAGATTGGAACCGTCATCTGCGAACATGACTCACCCAACGTCATGAACTTCTCCTTTGTCGTTGAAGGCGATGATCAGAATCTTGTTGTTCGAAGGGGCGAGTTCATCATTGTTGATACCAAGGATGGAACAGTAATAGGAAGAGTTCAGAACCTTGTCAGAGTGAACCGCTACTACCAACATGCTGAGGCTGTGAGGGAATACCAATCACGCGGTGAGCCTTTGCGTTCCATATTCCCCACAGATCGATGGCAATACACTGTTGCAAAGGTACAGGTTTTGGGACTCTGGTTTGAAGATAGACCTCTACGACCCTACTTTGCGGTTTCTCCTGGTGCACAAGTTCGAAGAGTGAGAGAGGATATTCTTACAGCTTTCCTGAAACTCGACCGTGAGGAAGGACTCAGACTAGGTAAGCTGGCTCATCACGAGCTGGAGTTTCGCCCATCGATTGATCGACTACTCTCCAAACATCTCGCAATCCTAGCCATGAGTGGCGCCGGTAAGTCCTATTTCGTGTCAGTGTTGCTAGAAGAGATGCTGAAGCGTAGGAAGGAGCAGGGTCGATTGGCCATAATCGTGGTTGATGTGCATGGAGAATATGCGTATCTTAAGGACCTGACTCCAAGCTCCCTAGACATCCAAGAAGGAAGCATTGACGTAGAGCACATTCGTGCATCTCATATTCAGATTCCTGTCAAGTCCCTGGCCGCGGAGGCGATAGGCGCACTCGTTGCAGATATGAGCGCAGTTCAAGTGAGAGATCTGAGAAGAGTAATCGCTGAAATGCGAAAATCAAGACAGAATGGCTACACACTCAACGACATCATAGACCACATCCGAAATGATGAAACCATAAGCAAGAACACTCGAGAGGCGCTAGTTGGTTGGCTTATCAACTTGGAAGACACAGGCCTGTTCGGTCGAGAGGCTCTACCAGACATAGCAAGCACCGTGAAATCAGGAAGACTTACACTCATCGACCTAAGTGACTTCATAAGTCTCAAGAAGAAGCAGATCGTGGTTTCCCACTTGGTCAATGAACTCCTCCGTCTGCGACGCCGAGGGACAATACCGCCGTTCCTACTGGTCCTTGAAGAGGCTCATCAGTTCTGCCCAGAGAGTCGTCACGAACTCGCTCTTCCGAAGAGCCGCATCGAAACAATTGCGAGGGAGGGACGCAAGTTCTTCGCACTACTTTGTCTGGTGTCTCAAAGACCGGTGAAACTATCCACCACGGTGTTGAGTCAGTGTAGCAATCAGGCCATTCTACGGGCCACCAACCCTTACGATCTTGAGCACATTGGTCGTAGCAGTGAGGGCATCGATCGAGAAGCTTTGGACACAATAACTACACTGGAGGTGGGCGAGGCACTCTTTGTGGGAGAAACAGTTTCCGTTCCTACCTTTGTAAAGATACGGAAGAGACACTTCGAACCCGCCGGGACCACTCAAGACCTGTCGCAGGCCATGAAGAAGGCAGACAAGTAGCTCACCACCTGCCATCCGAAGTACGGAACCTCTCCCAATAACAGTCAAAAAGAAAGTGCACCAGCTACCTCTTGAAATCAAACGGAAGAATTCGAAGGTTCGAGTCAATGTCGGAAGAGAATCTGGCTGAAATCAAGAAACTCATTGATAGTATGCAGTCAGGACTAGTGGAGCTCTTCGATCAGCTGCGCGAACTGAGACGTCTTCTGGGGTCGACTGACGAATCTCCTGCACCCGACTCACTCGTATCCCCCTCGCTATTCTCCGAGGTTTCGTCATCCACGCCGACCGAAGCTACAGCAGGAGATGTAGACACAAATCAGGATGCGCTCCTGCCAGACTCTGGAGGTCCAATCGTAGTAGATGAAACAGTAGCTCTTGTTCTTGACCCCATTACAAATGAACTCCAGACAGGTGATGCACCAGCTGACGTCATTGCTGGATATGTTCAGGCGGCAAAGGACTTTCTGATAAAGGAGGAATCCTCCGACAACAAGGTAGCCCACGACATGGACGTCGTATTGAAGTTCCTCCATGCAAGAGGAACAAAAGGGATTCGTCCCAAGGAACGCGATAACATTCTCAAGAGAATCAAGAGATGGAGGGTTCACCTATCCGCCCACGGTGAAACCTAATCTCTCCAAGAGTAGGCTTCACTACTGACCTTTTGTTCTCTAGTCGAACAAGAAAGGCCATCCGGCATCCCGGATGAAACCAAGAATTAGTCTGCTACTCCAAATCGATGATGATTCTCTTGACTTTGGTCCAAGAGATCTTCTTCAGACCATGCTGTCCAGGTTCGTAGCGGCAGTCCAACAGTTTTGATTCATGCAGAATCTTGATCTGGGCACTGGCATTCGCCTCTGTTCCACCGAGGTGTCGTGCCACTCGTGTAACATCCTTCTCTTCTTGAAGAAGCAGGCGCAGAATCTTTAGTCTAGTTCCAGATGAAAGTGCTCGTCCGATCTTTAGTATAGTGTCATTGTCGTTGATCTGTAGTGTTTCTGACAGTTCAAACACCTCGCATGAGTGTCATCTGTTGCTCAAGCAAGTCTTTATTATACTTGTTGTTTGGGAATGTCTTTCTGCCTAGTACGCTTCTGGAGAGATGTCAATCCTTATAGCCAAACCACCGAACTCGCATCTGAGTGCTGAGCCAATGGGCGATGAACACGAGTTCATAGTTGGATTCGACATTCTACCAAGCCAAAGTCCCAAGTCGAAGAAGAGTCCGAAGTTCGCATGTGTGACCATGCACGATGGAATAGTATTGAGTGAGTATCCTGAGATCTCACGTGGTGCACTTCTCAAGATTGTTCGAGAGATTCGACCAAAGTGGTTCTGCACTGACAACATATTCGAGATAGTTCCCGATAGCAAATCCCTGTTTCGACTAGTAGAACGAATCCCCTCAGAAACGCGAGTTGTCCAGGTTACTGGTATCCCACCGCGTCAGGTCTCTCTGAAAAGACTTGCAAAGAAACATGGACTACACGCCCGCGGAAGACTTGGACCTCTCGAATCCGCAAAGATTGCAGCCAAGCTCGCATCATTAGGCATTGGACACAGTCTCGAATGCTTTGGGGAACAGACAGAGATCAAGATTACACGTGGTAGGAAACCAGGACGTGGTGGTCAGAGTGCCAATCGTTTCAGACGAAAGGTGCATTCACAGATTCAACAGATGACACGTTTCATCGAAGAACAGGTCACGACCTCGGATATCGAATACGAACTGGATGTTAG
>JBHLPB010000006.1:0-9207 GCA_048939905.1 Promethearchaeota archaeon | reverse complement strand
TCACAGATTCAACAGATGACACGTTTCATCGAAGAACAGGTCACGACCTCGGATATCGAATACGAACTGGATGTTAGAAAGTCCGATTTTGGATATGCCAGCGCTCGCATAATTGCATATGCTCCCCTACCCGCAATTCGCAGACTTGTAGAGCCGAAGCGTGGTGGAGATTTCAATGTCATAGTGTCCCCAGTCAGGAAGACAGTCGAGTTTCTCCCTTTGGAACCCAAACCCGCGCCTAGCTCCCCTCGTCCCAGATATTTCATACTCGGAATAGACCCAGGTTCTACTGCTGCAATCTGTCTATTGACTCTAGAAGGAAGAATCCACCTTCTGAAGAGTGGCAAATCTCTAACTAGGACCGACATGATAAGACAGGTCTATGAAACTGGTATTCCAGTAATGATTGCCACCGATGTACGTCCCGTTCCCCATTTTGTGAAAAAGATAGCAAGCACCGTGAATGCTGAGTTGTTTGTTCCAAAGAAGGAGATTTCTGTTGCTGACAAGCAAGAGCTTGCGAGAGAGTTCTCTGAAGGCACGCGAATCAAGAACGCTCATGAACGCGACGCTCTGACGGCTGCAGTATACGCGTTTAGAAGCATACAATCAAAGCTGCAACAGATAGACAAGAAGATACGCGAGGAACAGATTCCAGTTGACAGAAACCAGCTAAAAGCTCTGGTAATCAAGGGCATGCCTGTGAAGGAGGCGATAAATAGTCTACTTCATGAGGAGTCAGAAGAGGCTGACTTGGTCCCAGAACCTGCACCAACTGAAGAACCTCTCACCCAAGAACGTTATGATGCCCTTCTTGGAAGGTACAGAAACGCTCAGGCCGAGATTGCAGTACTCCAAGAGGAGGTCGAGGATTTAGCCCGCTTTGTGGAATTTCTGAGGTTCAGAGAGAGCGAGATGCTTGACAGTCTGGAGATTGTAAGAAGTAAGAACTACTGGAAGGTCAAACGAGACCGTGAGGTTGCGAAGAAGGAGAAGGAACTGAGTAATCTCAGGCGAGAGAATCAGGAACTCCAGAAGGACCTTGAAGCTCTAAGGAAGCGCCTGGAACTGCTAGTGGGAGTCAAACGCCTTGAGATTCGTGGTGACATGCTTGCCGTGAAATTGATTCCACATTTCACAAGAGAAAGCATTGAAGAGTACATCCAGAAGGTTGGACTCAAGGGAGGCGACATCGTACTCTTTGAAGATGCAAGCGGGGGTGGTCCACAGACTGCAGGACTCTTGGTCGAGAAAGAGATACGCGCTGTGATTGTAGACACGCCACTCTCACATCTCTCTGAGGAAGAGCTTACTCAGTCCACAATACCTGTGATTGATGCCAAGAAAGTGGAACTGCAGAGAATTGACGAGTTTGCCTTCATCAGCCGAAAGAAGTTCGAACAGCAGCTACAGAGATTCATCAAGGAGGTTCGCGAACGGGCTCGTCGCAAGGGTGAAGACGAACTCGTTGAGCTTGTTGAACGATACCGTCGGGAGATAGAACGGTGAGCTAAAAGGGACTCTCCAAGTCGTTGAGTGACGTCATGTAGGGATTTGAATCCAGAGTATGTTGTTTCCACGCAAAAGAAGCTGGCCGTACTTGGCCCTAGTTTCGTTGCTCTCCAGCTCTTCCGCATCAGTGAGTGTCAGGTTCATGTACATATCACACCTGGTCAAACGACCACGGAATATTCTCTGATCCTTCAGCTTGATTGAGATGACATCGTTGAGAACCGCTTCCAGGGCTTTGATAGGCATGTTCTGCGACAAGAGCCTCGCCTCAACTCAGGGCCAGTTGTGCACATTATAAAGTCTTTGCTGGAATAGAAGCCGAATCCTTCACTCGTCAATGTTAAGTGTAGACTGGACTCCTACTCACAGGGAAACGGTTCAAAATGCCTCTGATTTGTCTGGGTCTTGAAGGAACTGCACATTCCTTTGGTGCGGGGATTGTGTCTAGTGACGGATCCGTACTGTCCAACGTCTGGGACATGTACTCGCCACCAACAGGTGGAATTCATCCTAGGGAAGCAAGCCGTCATCATTCTGACGTAGGACCAACAGTAATTCGGAGCGCCTTGGATAGAGCAGACATTAGTCCCCAAGAAATCGACTTGATAGCATTCTCTAGAGGCCCAGGTCTCGGACCTTGTCTGAGAACTACAGCAACAATAGCACGCACATTATCTCTTAGGTTATCTGTTCCTCTGGTCGGAGTGAACCACTGCATTGCTCACATAGAGATTGGAAGTCTTGAGTCTGCCTTTCAAGACCCCGTCACTGTGTATGTTTCTGGAGGGAATACTCAGATAATCGCCTATGCTGGGAAGCGTTACCGCACTTTCGGTGAAACACTGGACATCGCAGTAGGGAATATGCTTGATACCTTTGGCCGAGCAGTGGGTATGCGTTTCCCCGCAGGTGCTGAGATTGAACGGAAGGCGCAGGAGGTATCCAGTTACCATCAGCTTCCCTACTCCGTGAAAGGAATGGACCTAAGCTATTCAGGGATGTTGACTGCAGCAAGGAAGCTGCACTCTGAAGGAACACCTCTCTCCGAGATCTGCTTTAGTCTTCAGGAAACCGCCTTTGGAATGCTTGCCGAGATTGCAGAGCGGGCCATTGCACACACTAAGAAAAGAGAACTTCTTCTGACTGGAGGGGTCGCCCGTAACGACCGACTGACGGACATTCTCAAAGGAGTGGCCGGTAGGCACGATGTCCTGTTTCACAGGGTATCCCCATCCCTTGCTGGCGACCAAGGTGCCATGATTGCTTGGACGGGAGTGGTACAATATGGGGCCGGTGACACACTCAAGGTTTCTGACTCTCATGTCCTACCAAAATGGCGTACTGATGAACAAGACGTAGTCTGGAGGGATGTCGATGACTGAGCAGCTTACTCTTGGCGCTGAGTCCATAATCTTCAGGCTTGAACAATGGGATCGAGAATTCATTCTCAAGCATCGCCCAGCAAAGCCCTACCTGCTAAAGAAGATTGATGATCTACTGAGGTTGTCCAGAACGAACAGAGAATGCAAGATGTTGACCGTGGCACGAAGTCTAGGTGTTCCTACACCATCAGTATTGTGGACTGACAGGAAACAGCACACACTCGTCATGGACTTCATCGATGGAAAACAGCTGAAGCAGCTTGCGAGTGAGGTCTCTGAGCGCAAGCTACGCGAGCTATGTGAGGAGTTTGGACGACTGATTGGTCTTCTGCACAATGGCGGAGTTGTTCATGGAGACCCGACCACAAGCAATGTGATAGTTGACAAACTGTCCAAGATGTGGCTGATTGACTTTGGGCTGGCAGAGATGAATGCTACCGTTGAGATGAAGGGGGTGGACATCCACCTGATGCGTCGTGCTTTCGAGACCACCCACTGGGATCTCGAAGATATCATGCTGGAATCTGCATTAGTCGGCTATAGACGGACTATGAGCGAGGAGGCAGAGGAGGTCTTGTCAAGGGCCGATGAGATTCGCACACGCGGTCGATACCATTGATGCAGTGACGTAGGAGAACGCTACAGAAGACAATCTTTATATCGACAACCATTGGCGATGGGGCAGACCCGGTGTTTTGGGACTATTACACCTTAGAGGTATTCTCAATGGCCAGAATGCACACTAGAAGAAAGGGCCAGTCTGGAAGCAGACGACCTTCCACTCTACGCGTACCCGAATGGATAGACAAGGAAAAGAACGCTGAGTGGGTAGAGAACAAGGTAGTTGAGCTTGCGAAGGCCGGCAACTCTCCATCCATGATAGGAATGATTCTCCGGGACCAGTATGGTGTGCCATTGGTGAAGGTTCTTACGGGAAAGAGTGTAATGACCCTCATCCAAGAGCACGGTCTTGAGCGACAAGTCCCAGAAGACCTACGCAATATGATTGCAAAGGCCGTCAGAATAAGAAGACACCTCGAGGAGAACAAGAAGGACTTTGTCTCAAAACGAGGGCTTCAGCTCGTTGAGAGCAAGATCCATAGACTGTCCAAGTACTACAGAAGGAAACACGTTTTGCCAGCCGATTGGAAGTACAGTCCTGACCAAGCAGCCGTTCTCTTGAGGTAGCTTTATCATCAAGGGCATGACTTAGACCTCCGAGATGAGTGGAAAAAGGGGAAAGACTCTCAGTTTCAAAGCCATCACGACACAACAAGATAGTCTGACCATCGACAAACAGAAGCATTTCCTTGTAGCTAGTTCTACCCTGCCCGAGGCCACTATGTCAGCCTCGCTGATATGCAGGTCGATTCTGAAACTGGGTGGGCTTTTCCACTTGACTTTCTTGGAACCCGTCATGGCTGTTGAGGAGGTCAATGCTCTCCGAAAGACACACTCGAAATCCATAGTGATTCTGATTGGCATTGACGTAGTAGGAAAGAAACGCGTGAGAAAGGGAATCGGCTATCCAATCCTTGTCGGCGGCAATCATGATTCTGATCAGGCTGAATCACTAAGGATTGGCGATGACCGCACGATTTCAGCAGCCGCCTATGTCATTGCCAAGGAGAATCTATCTGCCACTTCCCAAGAACTACAGTTAGCGGCCGCAGCAACACTGGTCAGTAATTTCTCATGGAGCAAGGGATTTGATGTCCTGGCCCAGTTGAAAGGTGCTGCAAAGTCTCTTGTTTCATCAGCACAAAAAGAGAAACTCATAGAGGAGCATAGAGGTTACAGAATCTTCGGAGCGAACTTCACTCCTCTTAACGAGGTCCTTGAACACAGTGTCCGTCCATACTTACACGGCTGGAGCGGCAACCATGAGAACTGTGAGCGAACCTTGGAAGAGGCTGATGTCCCGTTCCCGAAGCTTCGAATGCCCATAAGTTCACTCACAAACGAAGAGGCGAAGAAGCTGAATGGTGTTCTTCTCCCTAGTCTCGACACGCACACAACTCACTACATACTGGGCCAAGACTTCTCGCTTGCTCAAGAACGTAAGGAGAGTCCAATGCGACTGGTTTCTGGAATAAGGTCTATAGCTGAGATTGCTTTGACTCTTCAAGAAATCGGCACCTCTTCCGCCATATACATGGGTGACCGTGCACAACAGCTACAGAGCCTCTTGAACTCCTACACAACCTACTCAAGAGAACTGATCAGGGCCTTTGAAGGACTCCGCATTTCACTAGAGAATGAGATTCTCGACATTAGAGAATCACTGGCCGTTATTCAGACCAGAGAAGGCAAGAGAAAGATGTTCGGTGATATGGCCCGCCTCGTTCTGGAAACAAACCTTGTTTCAGCCGACATGGTCATGATGTCAACAGAGGGAAAGGGGGCAAGCGTCACCTGGAAGCCCGGCGTTGTTCATCTACAGAGTCTACTTCGCACCATGAAGGCAAAGGAAATTCACCCTACTGTCGCTTCCACAAATTCAATTCTGATAGAGGACACATCTGAAAAGGCACGAAACAATATCCAAAAGATTCTCCTTGAGCTATGATGAGGTGACTCAGGATGCTTGTTCGAATAAGACTTCAACTTCAATCGACGAAAGATGCAGCAGAAGTGGTACAGGCGATATCTCCTGACAACCTCCCCTTGCCGAACGGTCTTGCAGTCAACACAGATCACAACAGAAACACGTTGTCTATTCAAATCAGCTGTTCCAGGGAGCTGAAGAGTCTTGGAGCAACTATCGAGGACATAATGAGCGCTATTGATCTCTCTCTGAGGACAATTCAGGTTGTGGACTAGATAGAGTGAAGGACCACATAGCAACCCTAGCTGGAAGATGTACTCTGGCTGCCATTCTGGAGTATCAAGTCCTCAAATATGGCATTGGCTTTGGCTCTCGCTTCGTCTGCCATCTTCTTCGTTATGAAACCTCTCTGAACAGCCCGTTTCAACAAGTGCTGGTCGATGACACGAATCTCTTCGTTCTCTTCTGAAGGCGTCTTTATCACGTCAATCTCCAAGTCGATATAGCGAATGCGGCCTGGGCCACCACCATCGCTGGGATAGAGCTCGACACCAGTATTGACGTTTATGTAAGTACCCTTGAGCAGACCATCTATAGAGAAATAGTTCGTGACAAGAGTCATGGACCCCGGAACCACCTGTGTCAGAGCGTAATCCCCCTCACCCCGGGGGACCTCAACATCCCCGGGATAGTCCTGCACTATCTTGAGCTTTCGATTTGTATGACGAAACTGTCTTCTAATCACTAGGCCCTTAGGGGTGATCTCTACAACTCTACCTTTGGTAAGAAGTATCGACCGTCCATCTAGCTTAACATGCTCGATGTTGATTGGATCATCAACCTGTGGCATGTCTAGGCCAATTACCTTCTCAATCTTTGATGTCATATACGCCCTTTCATCAGGACGATCCTCAATTACCATCTCGGCTAAATCCACCAGGGGCGTATATCCGGCACTCTTGAAGAAGTGGTGTTTGTCTATAGTAGGTTTGATCTTCGCCCTTGTCTTGTCCAAGACTTCCTTGACCTCTGATGGGAACTCGATGTCCGCATTGCTAGTTCCTTCAAAGAGGAGGCTCGCCCCATCCAAATCATTGTACTTCGAGTAGACTCGCTGTGCCGTGTCCAGCAAGTCGTCAATCTCGTTGCGCAACTCCTCCTCAGTAAGTCTATGGGCAGCGGTGCGCCATAGAATGCCCCAGTTCTCAGTGTGTTCACGAATCTTCCTACCAAGATTCAACAGGTCATTCCTTGTATCAACATCCTTTATCTTGGTACTAAGTCGCACAACTGGTTCGGGCAGCAGAACCGCAGCGCGTCCGGGTATTGTTATGCTTGAAGAGAGAACCGGTGCTTTACGTCCATAGTCGTGAGCACGAATCTGAACCATCAAGTCATCTCCGCGTTTCAGACCCCTGTCTGGAAGTAGTCCTGAGATGATTCCTAAATCGACTCTGGTCTGTCCTGTTCTTTCATCTCTGCCAAGCACATATCCCTTGTATATCGAACTCTTCGCAACTCTTGGAGTGCGGGTTATCACCCATCCAAGTCGTCTACGTAGGACGTCCGTGAGTCGGTTCAGGATTGACTCGTATGCAATTGCCACAATACCCTGCAAATCACTTCGGTCCCAGATGTCCACATCAGGAATCTCATTCCTGAACGGCAGCCCGAACCGTCTTGCCACTTCAGGAGTAGGCTGAACCATCTCAAAGTGATTTTGCAGCAGAATCTGTGTCAACGACTGCGAGTAGATTCCTCTTATCCGCGCTTTCATCATCGGCAAACACTGGCCCCTGGCAAAGCCCTCAATTCTCTACCACGACCGTCCAAGACTGACGTCAATTCGAAACGTCCTGCTCACGCGTCACGTATTGGCTCCAGGTAGCTCAATACGCGCCAGATTCTTGTTCGAGCGTAATTAGGACAATTTGGGTCCTGATTCGGCTCATCCAGGATTGCTATGGCATTCTGGGCCCTTGCAGCTGGTGAATCACCCTCATTCTCAAGGGCTGCGATGGCTTCGTTGGCGGCTCGTCTGATGTTGCGGGGAACCGAGTTGTTCTCAGATATTTGCTTCAAAAGCTGTTTGCTAAAATTCATGCTCTCTTGTGCTTCGGGGTCCATAAGGACTCACCTCTGAATTGTCTCTACGCACAGATGGTGTGCGAACTACAACAGAGAAAACAGTGACGTACCATATCAAGATTTTGGCATAGCAGTGACTCTTTGACATCTAGGGATGTCTTATATCAGACTGCGTTTCTCACCCATCTGTGGCCATTATGACTGACGAGAATGAGAGTTCCATCAAGAAGATGGCTGAGCTTCTGCGCCGTGGAGCAACGATGCTAGCTCAGTCTTGCCCACAATGTGGTTCACCGCTACTGAAGGTGGAAGATGACATCTATTGTGCGACCTGTGACAGAAGGGTAGTCATCGTAGAGTCGGATCATGAGGCCGAAGCCGAGGCTGTCAAAGTTCTAATCCCCAAACTTAGAGAAACACTGATCAAGAAACTCTCAACGCTGACCAACGTCGTTGAATCTGAGGATAATCCTGAAGAATTGACCAAGCTCGCTAATCTTATGGTTCTACTTCTGCAGGCACTGAACAGACTTGAGAAAATGTCAGATTGAGTGTGGTGCCTACTCCTTCTTGGTTCCTCTCCGAAGCCGGGCTCTTCGAGCCTTCACTTCCTCCGGTCCCTTCAGAACCTTGCTCTTCCTAATCTCACATTCGCGGACTGGAATGATCTTCTTGACCTCTTCGTGAACCTCTGAGGCCAAATCTCCAAGAAGTACCTTCTGGACCAGTTCATCAAAGACATGCTTCTTCGCATGAGCTCTGATTATACGTTCAATCGTCTTTCGCACTGCATGCTCTTGACTTGTCTTTGAACGCGTTGTCGTGAAGACGATAACGGAGATGCGCATGAGGAAGTCATCCTTTGTCAGAATCGGGCCAATCCAGTCTATCCTCGAAGTACCTCTTCTGACGAGGCCTCTGAGGTAGTCTGAGCTCCATTCGTGTCCGTGAAAGACCGTCAAGGCTTGTTGTCCCGTGACTTCCAGTATTCTGAATCGAATCTTCACATGAATCTGGTCAAAATCACCAGTTATATCATAGAGCGTTGGCTGTACTGTACGACCAATCAGCAACTCAGGACTGCTGGCGGGTGTGGTGCCTATCTCCTTACTATCGAAGTACTCCGGTGCAAGTACCTGATACCAGGTCTTCTCTCGCCACTTGTCTCTGGTCCTTGCCGCTGCTTGTCTACTCCTTGAGGACATCTGACCGTCACGCTCATGATGTAACTGTGAGTGAATCCAAAGAATCACGACGGTTGACGGTCTGAGCCGTCGAACCGCGCCGACTATCAACGAGTCTGTTAAAAAGATTGTGACATGCACTGTATCTCTAGCTAACACAACCCAGTAAACTAGATATTGGGAAGAGTTCAGGGCGTGTTGGAGTCCATAATAATGACTGAGATTGTTTGCCCCCGGTGCGGGTACAAGGAGATTGCCATGGTGAAGAAGGAGATGACTGGGGGCGGCGGATACAAGAGACACTTTCGATGTCCAAGATGCAGCAACACCTGGCAAAAGAAGGACTGAGTCTTCTCACTGAGATTGGGCATTCCAGATGGATGCCAAAATGATTATATCAAGACCGTAGTGTTCATCCGAACCACGCGGAGGTTGCCAAGCCAGGTCAAAGGCGCGAGGTTTAGGTCCTCGTCTCGTAGGGGTTCGCGAGTTC
>JBHLPB010000155.1:0-6302 GCA_048939905.1 Promethearchaeota archaeon | reverse complement strand
GACAATCTATAGTCTCATAGCTGATATTGTGGTGTTTCATGATTGTGGGGTACAGACTAGCAAAGTCAAGCACTGTCGCATTGAAGTGAACCCCAGCGACAGGCTCAATCACAATCGCGCCCTTGAAGCTCTTGTCTTTGATGACAGCTTCCGTCTGAGCCTCAGCAGACTTCACACTATCTATGTCAACACGACGAGGAATCAGGTATCGCTTCGACCTATGCTCCTGTCTGAACATGGATTGAATCCATGATGAGATATACAGTCGGGTCACGTCTTCCATTGAGAGGCGGGAGATTCGCATTAGTAGCACTATGAGGCGTAGTAGAAGGTTGTTGTCGAATGTCATGAGTCGCAGGGTCAGGTTCGCGTCCCGCCAACAGTAGTGAGCCAGCTTATAGTAGGGAAGCGAGGATATCTCGTCACTCAGCTCGAGCTTCCCCACCCCGAGGAGTCCTTGCACTATCGACTCGAGATTGAACTGCTCATAGGCACCCGATAATGCGTAAAGACGGATTGAAGGATTCTTCAAGAAGCGATACATGTCCACATGAACGCCTCTTTGAAGAAGCGAAACATCTCTGCCCAAGTATATCGGACATTGTTTTGCCATATCGATGCCAATCTTCTCGGCACGATGATAGAGGTAGTTCAAGTCAAACGCATCACCAACGAATGTCAAGACAATAGGGTAAGCATCTATCCTCTTGAATGCCTCGACAAGCATCTCCTTCTCATCTTCAAAGTAGACGATCTCCATCTCTGATGGATAGTCTTCGCCCTTAGAGCCTTCCTCTATTCCAGACCGCCTCAACAAGAAGCACTTCTGATAACCTTCATTGTCTGACAGTCCAATTGCAGTCACTTCGTACGGTGCAGTCCTAGCATCTGGAACTCGATTCTTCACTGGCGTATAGACTTCAATGTCGACTGCAATCCGGCGGATATCAGGGACTTCTGTGAAGAGCATCGGAGCATACTCGGAGATCATTCTCTCGCGACCCCCTTCTGCGCCAATCGCCTGTTTGAATTCATCAAGTAGCTTGGAGTCAGGCTCGGGGTAGCTGAGAATCAGCTCTCCATTGTCTATTCTGTAAGGGAGCCCAGAAACTATGTTGCGATCGTAGCTGTAGCAGTTGCGGTAGCGAATAGCGGCCTCCCAAGCATGGCTAATGGTAGCTCCCTCTGTCCTCTCTACTAGTCTGTCCCTAATTGACCCTACAGAACCCCCTATGGACAGAGGATCGCTGGCAATCACCTTGGTCATAGTCACAGGTTCATCACGCAGGAGGTCTGTAAGCTCGACGGATTCTGAGCGGACATATCCTCCGTGGCTGCCAATCTTCTGCTCTGCTACTTGGACCGGAAAGTCGGTGTAGCAATAGGGTTGATGACCTGTGTTATCAAACCAGAAGTAGACTCTCTTGTCAGCTGGATTGTAGAGCCTCGCAAATGCCTTCCTCTGTGCTCCTGCATAGTCAATCGACAACAAATAGGAAGGTGACAAGTCATCGGGGGCCTCACGTTCACCTACGCGAAGCTCTGTTACAGTTTCTTCTGCTTCGTCGGGCGCGTCCTCAACATCCACATCCTCACCCAAAGGTTCTGTGTCATTGGGAGTCTCTTCTGCTTCTGGCGCTTCTGCTTGCTCTTCTGGTTCTTCACTTTCAGATGAACTGAAGAAGTCCTCAAGACTCGACTGTGAGTCATCCTTAGGCTGCTTACCTTTCACCAAATCCGCTCACTCCTATTCTGGACAGACTAGTCCTGATAAGCACTTCCAAAGGTGGAAACGGCGAACCCTTCATTAGTCCGGATGAGCCCAACGTTGCCATGGTTCGAACAGTATCCACAGACATCAAGGGGGCCATCTTCGCAAGGATGTATCCTGGAGAGGATGTCATGAAGACCATTGAGAAGGTGGCCGTAGACAATGAAGTGAAGTCAGGGCAGCTCTCTCTCATTGGGGCGGTGTCCACTGCAACGTTGCGATGGTTCAACAGAACCACTGGAGAGTATAACGAGTTCACGGTGGATCGTGATCTGGAGATAGTGTCCTGCATGGGCAATATCGCACGTACAAGAGATGGTGATATAGTGGTGCACGCCCACATGATTGTGGCAGATGAAGATGGGACTTGCTATGGAGGTCATCTCGCACCCGGCTGTGAAATCTCCGTGGTTGCTGAACTCATCATTCTCGAAATGGAGGAAGAGATATTCCGTGTGAAGGATGAGGCAACAGGCCTCGGGCTCATGGACCTCTAGGCACGACCTCTCTTTCACGCTGTAGGGCTAGCCTCAGATATCAGACTGGCAATCTTGTCTAGCTCATCCCTTGGAGCCATTTCATCTCGGTAGTTCGGAGGAAACTTGAAACCGAAGGGGTCGCCACTGTTTCGCGGTATCACGTGGAAGTGAAGATGGAAGACCTCTTGGCCAGCCCCAGGACCGTTGGCCACGGCGTTGAGGACACCTTCAGGGCCAAGTGCATTGTTGACTCTGCGAGTAAGCTCGGCTAGACGCCTACTTAACTGAGCAAGAAGTTCAAGATCAATATCAAAGATATTGACATGGTGCTCTTTCGGAATCAGGAGACAATGACCCTTCGTAACGGGAAAGATGTCCATGAATGCCACAGATATCTCGTCTTCAAAGATGACGGAGGAGGGTATCTCGCCCTTGACGATTTTGCAGAAAATGCAGTCATCGGACATATCAGCAGCCGAAACAGAAGTGCGTGATAAAGGATTTGCAGTCGCTGAGGATACCTGCGTAAGTCTCATTAGTTATGCCTCATGCAATCTATGCAGACCGGTCAGTAGGTGGTCCATCTTTGAGCGGAAGAAGGAAGCTAGTATACTTCGACCAGACCCAGAACGAGCGTGGCAGGTTAGACACGACCTATTCCGAATTGGCGAAGCTCCTTAGGGACAATGACTTCGACGTTGAACCATACACCGAGTTCATGCTTCTAGCCAAGAACCTAGAGAACGCTTCCGTGGTAGTCTTTGGTTGCCCTAACAGCTCCAGGCTCAGACCTGCAGAGATTGATGTTCTAAAACGCTTCGTGACAAATGGAGGAGGCCTTATGCTCCTCTCATTGTCTGGAGGGGACCGAGGCCTGATGAACAATATGAGCCAAGTTTCGAAGGGCTTTGGGATAAGCTTCGAGAACACTGCATTGAGAGATGAACGCAACAACGCAGGACTTCCCACTATGCCAATCATTACAGACATCGTTAGGCATCCTACCACGCAGGATGTAAGTGACCTACTAGTACCCTCAAGTTGCACTCTCAACGTGACCACGAAAGGCTTCGCACTGGCAAATTCCTCTGACACGGGCGACCCACCGAAAAAGCCGATAGTGGCCTGTGCTGAATCTGGGAAAGGACGCCTGATCTGTGTTGGCAGCTATGAAGTGTTCAGAAGAGGAGGGGGAATGAAACACCCAGGAAATAAGCAGTTTGCAGTCAACGCATTCAAGTGGCTGAGTGGGGAGATAACCTCGGTGGAGCCTAGCGAAGCGGCCGTAGCTGAAGAGAACAAGAAGCCCAGGGCCAAGCCGAAGGCCAAGGAAGCAGCTACCATCTCAGAAGAAACAGAGAAGACTCTTCGAAGACTGGTCAATGCCGTCTTTGATCTTCAGAAGGATATCGGAAAGCTAGGTAACCAAGTGACAGGCGTGGAGAAGAATCTCGAACTGCTTCGTGATCAGTTCCAAGACTTCGCAGAGAAGGCACAAGAACAGCTTGGCGTCATGATTCCGGCAAGACAGTTCAAGACAGAAGAAGAGAACTTGGCGGCTGAGATTGAAGCTGACATAAAGGCACTTGAAAAGGAAGTCAAATCTGTTAGACAACTCCGGGATCATGTGGAAGAGAGGCATTCCTCAGGATCAATGCCCAAAGAAACCTACACTGAACAGACCGAGAAGCTGGATGCAAGGCTGAAGAGTCTGGAGAAGAAACTTGACACCAAGACAAGAGAGTTGGAAGATCTACTCAGTTAGTCATTTCCGATCTCGTAATCCGACTGCCGATTCTTCTGAATTGCGATGTGACTGAACCATAGACCACTGAGAAGGGTCTATGCAAGATATATCCGAGGATTATCAGGAACAAGAACATTAGATAGAATTCGCGAGTGGGTACGAGAACAAGCAGACTAAAGATGAAGGGGAGCGCAATCATTGGGGCGGATACGTTGATTGGATTGGCGTCCTTTCGGCAAATGCCGGATGTTGACACGATAGAGAAGAAGGGTACCAATGCCACTAGATAGTATTTGTAGATGCCACGCGGAGAGAACACGTGGACCCAAAAGATGAGAAGTAGAGTCAGGAAGAACATTCTTCTCCAATAGCCCACAAGATTGCGGTCGTCTTTCACTTCCAGAAGCATCAATGCCAAGAGTGGTAGTAAGCCGACTATCAGAAGAATTGTGTAGTAAGTCAGCAGATTCACGCCTTGAATCAACCATTCTGGAGCCCCGAGCACGATTAACACAACGGCGGGCGTAATTGGATAGTTGATAGCTGGAGGTCTGCTAAGGTCTGTAAGCAGTGTGGCACCTGCCCGCTGGAAGACATAGTAAATGTAGTTAAGAGGTTCAAACAAATACGGAAGAGAGAGTGCTCCTGCAAACACCAGCACAATACCTACAATCTTGACAAATCCTCTGAAGTCAAAGGCATCACTTGGCGGTTTCTTTGAGTCATCGTTCTCCTCTGTGTCCTCGTCAGTCATTTCATCTGAACTGGGCGGTTTCTTCAGTACCACTGCAATTAGAGGTAGTGCCAGGAAAAAGGCGGTCTGCTTGAAGAATGCGGCAACGACCATTGCGATTGCACCAGAAATCCTCCTGTTCTTTGTCAATAGATAGAATGACAATACAGCGAAGAAGACGAATGGTGCCGGGTTCAACCATTCGAAAGCTGTGTGGTATAGAACTATTGGATTGAACAAGTACATAGCAGCAGACACTGTCCCGACTCTCTGGTTCATTGACAGATACGATGCGATGCCATATACAGGAAAGGAAGTGAGGAATCCAAACACAGACACTAGTAGACCGATACCGATGTCTGGTAGTATTATCTCACCAAGGGCGCACAAATAGGCATACAGCGGCGGAAAGAAGTAGATGACATTATAATCGGCACCCTCGCGAACTAGCGTGTTGAATTCATCTGTGTAAAGCATGCGGCCGCTGAGAAGCTGCTGCGACCATGAAACGTAGAAGTAGTCGTAATCGGCCCAACCCTCCAGATGATAGCTGACTGAGTAGCCGAAGAGGTTGACACTCCCTTCTCCATTCCAGACTGCTCGGGGCCAGTTTGGGTTCGCAAGGAACTCGGTGGCTGCCCGGTTGAATACCCACATCCAGACAACACCAGCAATGACAACTACAGCCAGAAACAGAATGTGCTCACGGAGCAGGATCATGACACGATTCAATCTGTGGTCTGTTTCAACGGTCATTCAGCTAGGCCTCCGGAACGACCATTTCGGGATAGGCATAGGAGATTGCTCTATCCCTGAAACTAGATATGCGTAGGAGAATGGGCTCCAGAATCGGGCGGATTCTTCGACCAATCCTGCGGAGGGGAGTTGTCACTGTATACCAGACCAGACCAAATGATCGTGCAAAGATGTAGCCGCCGAAGATGAATATGACGTACATCAAGTAGATGTTCCTGTGAGGAATCAGGATCGCAATGCTGAGAAGAAGTGGCATCCAAATCATGGGGGTTGAGAATGGGACTTTCTCCTTCATGCTGACGCACATGGTTGCTGACGAGAATATCGAGAAGAAGGGAGCGAACAGAGTGAAGTAGTACTTGTATACGCCCCTGGGACCAGCCAGCATCACCCAGAGCATCAATAGAAGAGTGTAGAAGAGTAACCGGCGAAGGTAAACCTTGGATTGACCAACGTATTTCGGCTCTAGCACCATCAGAGCAGCAAATACAATGACTCCGAGCGCAAGCAAACCTCCAGAGAAGACGAAATAGTCCATGGCCTCTGCAAGTTCCGGAAGTCCTGCAATGACGGGAAGCACTTGGAGCCGTATTGGGCTCCCATATCCAGGAGGTTCTGTGAAGGAGTCCAGTCGGAAGCCGCCAGCTGCCAGACGCATGTAAGACCAGAAGTGAGGCTGGGCCACAACGAAAGGAAACATCACAGCGGTCATGAATATCAGGACAACAACCACACTGATGAGAAACCCGCGCAAGTCTAGGTATTCCGAAGCATAGTCAATAAGGCGTTGTAGACGATCGGGCTTGGCATCTTGGC